>DASTGK010000270.1:0-3287 GCA_035719085.1 Anaeromyxobacteraceae bacterium | reverse complement strand
GGCGCCCGGGGCGGGCGGCACGATGCGGAAGGCGGCCAGCTGGGCCAGCGCGTCCTGGCGCTGCGCCGCGGCGGCGTCGCCGGCCCCCGCCACCTCGGCGGCGAGCGGCGCCATCCCCTCGAGCTGCACCGTGTTCTTCAGCTTGAAGTAGAGGAAGAGCCGCTCGTACAGGTTGACGATGGCCCCCTGGAAGCGGGTCCGCTGCTTCGCCTCGACGGCCTGCGCCGCCAGCCCCTGCTTCTCGATCTCGGTGAGGTGCGGGGCCAGCGTGGCGAACGGGAAGTAGCGCTCCGAGGTCTGCTTCACGCCGAGGAGGCCGAGCACCTCCGGGTCGTTGATGACGAAGACCTTCTGCTGGTCCGCCACCTCCGGCCGGAAGAGCATGTCGAGCATCCACTCGTCGGCCGTGACGGTCCGGTCGCCGTGGCGGAAGCTCTGCTGCCCGCGGATCATGAGCAGCGAGTTGCGGGCCACCGAGTCGATGGGCTTGACGCGGCCGCCCTCCAGCACCGGCACGCGGGAGAAGGTGTCGACGTCGAAGCCGTCCACCGGGGAGGGCGGCACCACGCCGACGGCGGCGCCGGCCAGGGCCAGGGCCGCGGCGGCGATCGGGGCGAGCTCGTTCAGCTTCATGTGGTGGCCTCCAGCGCGGCGACGCGCCGCCGGTTCACCATCCGGCGCAGGCCGATGGCGAAGTGGACGATGAGCCCCAGCCCGACGAGGATGCAGGCGATGTAGGGCAGGAGCCAGCCCGGGTTCTCCACCACCTGCAGCACCGAGAGCGTGTCGCCCTTGCCGAAGCTGGCCTGGTAGAAGGCCTTGCCGTCGTAGCGGAGCGGCTGGTTCATGTAGATGAGCACCTCGCGGTCCTCGTTGCGGGCCGGGTCCTTGAGCTGCACCAGGCTGGAGAAGTTCTTGGGGATGTCGGTGCCGGCGTAGACGTCGTGCCGGAACTGCTTCAGCGTCACCGAGTAGGGCAGGTACCAGCGGCGCGGCCGCAGCTCGAGCTTGTAGGTGCGCCCCTCGTGCGTGAAGGCCTGCGGCGCGCCGAGCACGTTCGAGACGAGCCAGGTGCCGTAGCTGCGCCCGCCCGCCACCGGCTCGATGAGCGCGGTGGTGCGGTTCACCTCGTCGTCGCCCGTGGCCGGCGGCAGCTCCGAGACGGTGATGCCGGTGCCCACGCCGGCGGTCGCCTGGGCCGGCGGGTCGCTCGGCCGGCGCGTGGCCAGCTGCGCGTTGTGGAAGAACCGCTTCACCGTGAGCGTCACCGGCGTGCCGGGGATGGCCACCTGGCCGCCGCGCGCCAGCAGCCGCTCGGAGACGCCATAGACGTCGTCGTGGGCCGGGTCGGTGACGTCGGTGAGGGCGAGCTCGTTCTCGCGCGGGCTCTCGACGAAGTCGACCGTCTGCCCCACCTCGACGGCGAGCCGCGTGTCCACCTGGTAGACGCCGGTGATGAACTCGCCGACGAAGAGGAGGATGAGCCCGGCGTGGACGATCCAGAGCCCCGCCTTCTTCCAGGAGAGCTCGATGCGGCGCACCTGGGCCACCACCAGGTTGAACATGAGGACGAGGCCGACGAGCGCGCCGCCCGGGAAGACCGGCACCGAGAGGTGCGTGCCCGGCAGGTCCCACCAGACCAGGAACCGGCGCATGTAGAGCTCGACCGCGCCCCAGGTGCCGAGGCTCACCTGCGCCAGCGTGCAGCCGATGACCAGCACCATCAGCGCCGCCAGGCAGACGATGGTGAGCTTGAGGGAGGCGAGGCCGTCCCAGAAGTGGCTCGAGAACGGCTTATTCAAGGCGGAGGCTCTCCATCAGACGGAGGAAGTCGGCGCGGGCGGTGGCGACCGCGGTGGCGTCGCCGCTCAGCTTGACGAACCAGGTGGAGCCGCGGGCCTCGAGGAGGCCGGCGATCACCCGGCTCTTCACCTGCCCGTCGCTCGTGAAGTCGTACACGCTCAGCGCTCCGGCCTTGGTCTTCACCACCGTGCGGGCGCTCGCGAGCCCCCCCTCGTCGATGGGCGCGAGGCCGATCTGGTTACGCCAGCGGTTGACGTTCTGCAGCTCGCCCCCGGCCGGGCCGGGCAGCACCACCACCGAGCCGTCGATCTTGCCGGCCACGTTGGGCGTGAAGGTGGCGTAGCGCATCCCTCCCGCCTTCTTCTCCGACCAGCCCTTCGGCAAGGTCCAGGTGAGGCCGCCGTCGGGGGCCGGTGGAGGGGCCACGTCGCCGGCCATGCCGGGCGGGGCGCCGCCCATCATCGGGCCGCCTGCGGCGGCGGGCATGGCGGGGGCGGGCGCGGCAGCCGGCTTGGCCACGCGGAAGTGCGTGACCTCGTCGCGGCGGCAGCCCGTCGTCAGGAGCAGCGAGGCGGCCAGCAGGTAGAATGAGGGGGGGATCGTCGGGCGCAAGAGCACGCGGCTAAGTAAGACGGCCAGCGCCTCGCCGCAACCCCGTCGGGCCGCCCCTTCCGTAGCCATTCGGGGCAGGCCGGGACGCGCGCCCCGATCGAGGGCCCTGCCTGGCGCCGGGCGGGCCGGGGCAGGGTGCTATCGTCCGTTTGCATGGGAGACCGCCGGGGGGCGCTCCTCGCGCTCGCCTTCCTCTTCGCGCCGACGCTCGACGGGCTGGCCGCTCCGGCCGCGGCCGCGATCGACGATGACCTGCCGCCCGGCGCGCCGGAGGACCGGACGCTCTACACCGCGGCGCGCGACGCCACGCAGGCGATCGTGCTCGAGCGGACCGGCGCCGCGCGCGCCCAGCAGCGGGTCAAGGCGGGGCAGCTGCTCGAGCGGCTCGAGGCCGCGGCGGCTCGGGCCGGACCCGAGGCGGCGGCGCGCCTGGGGGCGCTCCGGGCGCGGCTCCTCGCCGACTGGGTGGCCGACTACGACGTCCTCACCCGCCAGTGGCCGGTCGACCCGACGCGCGGCTGCTCCTACCCGCTGCTCGTCATGGACGGCGCCATGCGCACGCCGGACGCGAAGCCGGAGAAGCGCTCCGAGCTCTCGATGGCCCGCGCCGAGCTGACGGCCTGCCTGGAGAAGGCCCGCTTCGCCGTCGCCGCGCTGGCCGAGGCCACCCGCCGCCTCGAGGCGAGCGCCGCCGAGGCCGAGCGGGCGCTCGCCGCGCCGGAGACCGCCGGGGAGGGCACCTAGTGCTCCCGACTCGCCGCCTCGTCGCCCTCGGCGCGGGCGTCATCGCGCTCCTGCTCGGCGGGAGCCTCTGGCTCGTCGAGCTCGCCACGCGCGACCCGCGCGCCCGGTCCCTCCCGCGCACGTCGCCC
>DASTGK010000269.1:0-2842 GCA_035719085.1 Anaeromyxobacteraceae bacterium | reverse complement strand
TGTCCATTTCAGCCGGGTACAATCAGGTGCCCGGCGGTCCGGCCGGAGGCTCAGGCGCCGAGGCGCGCCCGCCCGGCCTCGGCCGCCGGCAGGGCGCCCGGAGACGGCGCGGCGCCGCCCGCGCCGGCGTCCGAGACCCGGAAGAAGGCGACGGTCCGGCGCAGCGCCTGGGCCTGGTCGGACATGCCCTCCGAGGTGGACGACAGCTCCTCCGCGCCCGAGGCGTTCCGCTGGGTGACGCCGTCGACGAGGTTCATGGCGTTGCGGATCTGCTGTACGCCCTCGGCCTGATCGCGGGAGGCGGCGGCGACCTGCTGCACCAGCGCGGCGGTCCGCTCGATGGAGGGCACCAGCGCCTCGAGGAGGCGGCCCGAGCGCTCGGCGATGGCGCGGCTCTGCGCCGCCTCCGCGCCGATCTGCTTGGCGGCCGCCTGGCTGCGCTCCGCCAGCTTGCGGACCTCGCCGGCCACCACCGCGAACCCCCGGCCGTGCTCGCCGGCGCGCGCCGCCTCGATGGCGGCGTTCAGGGCGAGCAGGTTGGTCTGGTAGGCGATCTCCTCGATGATCGAGACCTTCTCCGAGATCGACCGCATGGCGCCCACGCTGGCGCCGACGGCCTCGCCGCTCTCCTTGGCGTCGCGGGATCCGGCCACGGCGACCCGCTCGGTCTCGCGGCTCGCCTCCGCGTTCCGCTCGATGCTCTCGGTCATCTGGGCGAGCTGCGCGGTGGTCTCCTCCACCGACGAGGCCTGCTCCGCGGTCCCCTGCGAGAGCGCCTGGGCGGTGGCCGACACCTGCGACGCCGCGTCGAGCATGGCGTCGGCGCCGCTGCGCACGTCGCCGATCACGCCGGCCAGCCGGGACGCCATCCGGCGGATCGCCGCCAGGGCCTGCCCGGCCTCGTCGGCGCCCCCCGCGGCGAGCTCGACCGTCATGTCGCCCGCGCCGATCCGCTCCGCCGCCGCGACGATGCCGGAGATGGGCTGGAGCGAGCGCTTCACGGTGAGGAAGGTGACGCCCACCAGGACGGCGACGACGAGGGCGCTGAGGCCGAGCAGGACCCCCAGGAACCCGCGCAGGCGGCCGAACTTCACCTCGTCCGGCACGGCGAAGGCGACGGTCCAGCGCCACGGCGTGAAGCGGTGCCAGGTCACCCAGGTCGGGCGCCCGCCGAGCTCCACGGCGGCGGCGCCCTCGTCCGCGCCGAAGGCCTTGGCCAGCGCCTCGTCGCCGACCGTCGCGCCGGCCGGGAGCGAGGGGTGGTGCACGACCTTCATCGCCCCGTCCACGATGAAGAGCTCGCCGCGGCCGGCCTGGGCCGCCGCGTACCGCTTCGCCACCGCCTCGAGGGCGTTCTTCTGGGCCCCCTGCACGTAGGCGTCGACGCCGGCGAGGCCGGTCCGCTCGAGGTTCGCCTGCTCCGCCTCGAGCTGCGCGACGATCGAGTCGAGCCGCTCGCCGTAGAGGGCGTCGTCCTTCTCGTTGATGATGCGGGCGGCGGCGCCGTAGACGACGGCGATCATCGACGCCAGGCAGGCCGCGACGAGCGCGGACTGGACCAGCGTCACCCGGGTCCGGATGAGCATGACGTGGCTCCAGCGTGAGCGCGGCGCGGCGGTGGGGGTCCCGCGCCGGGCGAGGGCGACGCGCTACGGCACGACCTGGGCGTTGCGGACGATCTCCGGGCGGAAGACGACCTTGGCGGCGCCGGCGATCTTCAGGTTCATCAGGATCTTCGACTGGCGGTTCTGCGCCACCGGGATCGACCCGGGCGCCTCGCCCTTGAGGATGCGGAGGGCGGTGGTGGCGGCCCACGCCCCCTGCTCCTCCTCGATCTTGGTGAAGCCGAGCATCGCGTACGGCATCATGAAGTCGTAGGCGCAGCCGGTCGGCACCTTGGTGGAGGCGAGGACGAGCGCCGCCGCCTCCTTCGCGTCGAAGTCCTTGAGCCCGGTGGTGTTGCCGAACAGCACCATGTCGGTGTCGGCCTGCATCTTGAGGAACGCGGCCTTCCACTCCGCGTAGCTCTTGGCCAGCACCTGGACGGCGAAGGGCGAGCCGATCACCTTGGCGTAGGCGGGGGCCTCGATGCGCTCGGTCTCCGTGTCCACCGAGAGGTACCCGAGGCGGCCGCCCTTGGCCTGGGCGCGCAGGTTGGCGACGAGCTCCTTCACCGGGGCCACCTCGACCATGCCGGTGGCGTTGGCGTAGGGCAGGCCGTACTTCGCCGCGTCCCAGTTCACGCCGCAGAAGACGAACGGGACCTTGGCGTTCTTGTAGAAGGCCTCGAGCACGTACTTCACGGCGGGATCGTCGGCCACGATGACGAGGTCGGGCTTCCAGGCCTCGATCTCCTCGCGCGCCATCTGCCCGGCCTTCACGCGGAAGGGCTCCTCCTGGTGGCGCTTGGTGTCCATCCGGTGGAACCGCAGCTCGACGCCGCTGCCGGCGAGCGCCGCCTTGGCGCCCTTCTCCTCGCCGTCCGACCAGGCGTAGCCCTCGTGGTAGGAGTTGACGAAGAGGATCTTCTTGCCGGCCTGGGCGGCGGCGGGCGAGGCGTGCAGCGCGACCGCGGCGACGATCGCGGCGCCGACGACCTGGAGCGTCCTTCTCATGGTGTTCCCCCTGCTGCGTTGCGTTGACGACGCGCGGCGTCGCTGCGTCCGCCCGCGGCGTGCGGCGTCCGGACGCACCCGGAGTGCTGCAAGCCCCATACCCGGATGAGGACCTGTCTGTTCGGGCACAAACGGAGCACGAGCCCGAACCCGGGGTCAGAGACACCCGGGTCGCGTCGCTCTTCGGGGCTCGGCCGCCCGGCGGACCGCGGACCGCGCCGCGGGCC
>DASTGK010000268.1:0-15668 GCA_035719085.1 Anaeromyxobacteraceae bacterium | reverse complement strand
GAAGAGCCGCTCCTCCTTCGTCTTCGCCTTCGCCACCGTCAGGCCTTCGGCGCGCCCGTCTTCGAGGGATCGGGCAGCACCACGAGCTGCCGGAAGATCCCCTCCCCCTCGCTCCGCGTCGAGACGCCGTCGACGCCCACGAGCGCGAGGTGGATCTGCCGCCGCTCGCGGGCGCTGATGGGGGCGATGGCGACGGCGCGGCCGGTGCGCTTCACCGTCTCGGCGAGCCGCTCCGCCATGGCCCGCACCGCCGGGTCGCCCTGCTCGGCGAAGCCGCCGACCTCCAGGTTGACCCACTTGCGCCCCTCGGCGCGCGGGTTGGCGACGCGGTTCACGAGCGTCTGCACCGCCTCGACCAGCGTCGAGGAGAGCTCCACCTCGTTCCCCTCGGCCGCGGTGAGGGCGACGCCGATCGCCTCCGGCGTCTCCCGCACCTCGACCGTCACCCGGGCGCCGAGCTTCTCGAAGAGCGCCTCGCAGAAGGCCCTGGCCTTCGCCACCTTCTCCGGCGCCTCGCGCGGCGGCGGCGTCTCGCGGGTCTCGTCGCTCATGGCACCCTCCGCCGGCGGCTACGCCTTGGCCGGCTCGGCCCGGTTCTGCATCCGGTTGACGAGCTGCTGCTGCACGATCGAGAGCAGGTTGTTGACGAAGATGTAGAGCGTCAGGCCCGACGGCACGAAGAGCATCATCACCGTGAAGAAGCCCGGGAAGAAGTAGAGCATCATCTTCGCCTGCGAGCTGTCGGCCGGCTGGGGCGAGATCTTCTGCATGGCGAAGCTGGTGAGCCCCATGGCGATGGGCAGGATGAAGAACGGATCCTTCACCGTGAGGTCGCTCATCCACAGGAAGGGCTCGCGGTAGAGCTCGACCGAGGTCTGCAGCGCCGCGTAGAGCGCGAACCAGACCGGCATCTGCAGGAGCATCGGCAGGCAGCCGCCGAGCGGGTTCACCTTGTGCTGCTGGTAGAGCTGCATCACCGCGAGGTTGAGCTTCTCCTTGTCCTCGCCGTGCTTGGCCTTGAGCTTCTCGATCTCGGGCTGGAGCTTCCGCATCGCGCCCATGGACTGCATCGACTTGAGCGTCAGCGGGTAGAGCAGCACCTTCACTGTGAGTGTTAGGAGGATGATCGCCAGGCCCCAGTTCTGCGTGAAGGCGTGGAACCAGCGCATCACCCGGAGCAGCATCTGGGCGAAGAAGGCGAAGAAGTTGGTGACCGGGCCGTAGTCGATGGCCGTCTCGAAGCCGCGCTGGTAGCCGCGCAAGAGGTCGAGCTGCTTCGGGCCGGCGAAGAGCGTGAAGGTGGCCTTGGCGCCGGCCGGCGTCACCGGCAGCTGCAGCGCCACCGCGGCGCTCCCCTTCTCCGCCCCCTTGAGGAAGAGGCAGCTCCCGGCGGCCTGCGGCTGCGGGAAGAGGGCCGAGGTGAAGTAGTGCTGGTCGATGCCGGCCCAGCCGACGGCGCCGTCGAGCTTCTTCTGCGCCTCGTCGCCGTCCACCTTGAAGCGCTCGGTCTTGTCGCCGGCGCGGCAGACCGGCCGGACGAAGTCGAGCGCCGGGCCGGAGAACATGCCGCCGGACGAGGTCGAGGGGGGCATGAAGCCGGTGTAGAGGACCGAGAGCGTGCCGGCCGCCGGGGCGCCGGTCACCTCGACCTCGAGCTCCACCTCGTAGGGCTTGCCGGTGAGCCGGTAGCTCTTCTTCACGCCGGCCAGGCCGGCGCGCCCCTCGAAGACGACGCTCTTCGCGTCCTTCGAGACGACGCGCATCGCGGCCGAGGCGCCCGGGTCCGAGAGCGGGTCGACCGCTCCGCCCAGCTCGGGCGAGGCGGCGAGCGAGAGCGGCCGGGGCTGCCCCTTCGCCAGGTGGACGAGGTCGATGGCGACCGTCTTCCCCTCGATCTCGCGCTGGAACTTGCCGCCCTGCAGCTCCACGTGGGCGACGCTACCGCCGTGGCTCGAGAGGACGACGGTGAAGCCGTCGCCGGCGAGCGTGACGAGCTCCTCCGGCGCCTCGGGCACCGGGGCGGGCGCCGCCGGGCCGGGCGCAACCGGAGCCGCCGCCGGCGCCGGGGCGGCGGCCGGGATCGGCGTCGCCGTCACCGCCGGCTTCGCGGGGTGCTTCGGCTGCGGGAAGAGCAGCTGCCAGACGATGAGGATGGCCACCGATGCGACGGTGGCGATGAGGATGCGCCGGTTCTCAGGGCCCACGTACGACCTCGCTTTGGGGACGCGTCAGGGGACCGGATCGACGCCCCCTGGATGGAACGGGTGACAGCGGAGGAGGCGCCGCGCCGCCAGCCAGCTCCCGCGGGCGGCGCCGTGGCGCGTGAGCGCCTCGACCGCGTAGGCCGAGCAGCTCGGGTAATAGCGGCAGGCCGGGGGCAGCCCCGGGCCGATGAACCGCTGGTAGAAGCGGACGAGGAGGACGAGGAGCCGGGCGATCACGCGCCCCTCCCCTCGGTGAGCCTGGCCCGCGCGCCCTGGAGGGCGCGGCGCGCTCCCGCGAGCCCCATGTCGACGGCGCCCTTGCGGGCGACGACGACGAGGTCGACGGGGGGCAGCTCTGCCTGGATCTCTCGGAAGGCCTCGCGCACCCAGCGCTTGACCCGGTTTCGCTCGACGGCGTTTCCGACCTTCGAGGACACCGTGATCCCGATCCGCGCCTGGCCGGTGCCCGGCCCCTGCGACAGGACCAGGACCTCGCCCGCGAAGAGCCGCGCGCCGCGCTGCTGGACCGCGAGAAACTCGCGGCGGCGCCGCAAGCGCGCGGCCTTGGGCAGCTTCACTGCGGAGATCTACTTGGTCGGCGCCTTCGTGGTGAGGCGCTTGCGCCCCTTGGCGCGACGGCGCTTGAGGACGTTGCGGCCGCCCGGCGTGGACATGCGCTTCCGGAAGCCGTGGGTGCGGTTCCGCTTAACCTTCTTCGGCTGGTAGGTACGCTTCATGGCGCGGGCAACCTCCACGATCGCACGCCACCTGTCAAGGTCTCGGCGCCCGCGAGGAAAGCGCCCTCGTTCCGCCGGGCTCGCGCCGACCTCATCGTATGTCTTGATCCCGCTCGACGACCGGGGCTAATTTCCGCGCCACGCAGCACGGCTCCGACACGCTCCTCGCATCCTGAGGTGACGACACCGGGGCCGCGGATCACGGTCGATCCGCGGCGGGGCCGGCTTTTGCTTCGACAGCCAGGACGGGCAGCCGGGGGGACGCGCATGGAGCTTCCAGCGAGCGCGCGGGAGAGCACGCAGGTGGACGAGATCTGGGGCCGGGTGGACGCCTACCTGCGCTCGCGGCTGCGGCCCGACCTGTACACGCGCTGGTTCGAGCCTCTCCGCCCGGCCACGGTGGACGACGGCCGGCTCCACGTGGCCGCGCCGGACAAGTTCCACCGCGACTTCGTCGACGACAACTACCGCCCCTGGTTCGAGGAGTTCCTGCCCCAGGTGGCCGGCTCGCCGCTCCGGGTCGTCTTCGTCGTCGACGATCGGCCGCGCGCCGCGGCCTCCGCCCTCCAGGCCGTGGCGGCGGCCCACCCGCCGGCCGAGCCGCCCGCCTTCGACGCCCAGACCGCCCGGCCGAGCCCGCGCTACCTCTTCGACACCTACGTGGTGGGCGAGTCGAACCGCTTCGCCTTCGCCGCCGCCCAGGCCGTCGCCCAGAAGCCGGGCCACGCCTGGAACCCGCTCTTCCTCCACGGCGACTCCGGCCTCGGGAAGACGCACCTCCTCCACGCCGTCGGCAACGCCATCCTCGCCGCCCGCCCCGGCGGTCGCGTCGCTGTCGTCTCCTCGGAGCGCTACACCAACGACTTCGTCGACGCCCTGCGGAAGGGCACGCTCGACGAGTTCCGCCGGAAGTACCGCGAGTGCTCGGCGCTCCTCATCGACGACGTCCAGTTCTTCGCCGGCAAGGACAAGACGGCCGAGGAGTTCTTCCACACCTTCAACGCGCTCTACGAGCAGAACGTCCAGATCGTCCTCTCGTCCGACCGGAGCCCCAAGGAGCTGAAGGGGCTGGAGGAGCGGCTCTGCTCCCGCTTCGAGTGGGGCATGCGCGTCCAGATCGAGGCCCCGGAGTTCGAGACCCGGGCCGCCATCCTCAAGCGGAAGGCCGAGCTCGAGACCATCGAGATCCCTGATGACGTGACGCAGCTCCTCGCCACCCACATCCGCTCCAACGTCCGCGAGCTGCACGGCGCCCTGATGCGCGTGGCGGCCTTCGCCTCGCTCAAGGCCGAGCCGATCTCCGTCCGCCTGGCCCGCGACGTCCTCTCCGACGTCATCCCGCCGCCCGGCTACAAGCCCTCCATCGAGCGGATCCAGGAGCTGGTGGCGGCCCAGTACGGCCTCACGGTGGCGAAGCTGACGAGCGCCTCGCGCGAGCAGAAGATCGCCCTGCCCCGCCAGGTGGCCATGTACCTCTGCCGCGAGCTGGCCAAGGAGACCTTCCAGCTCATCGCCGAGAAGTTCAACCGCAAGGACCACACCACCGTCATCGCCGCCAAGGAGCGGATCGAGCAGCTGCTCGGCACCGACCCGGCGGTCCAGACGACGGTCGCGACGCTGACGCAGAAGCTGGCCCCCTGACCAGCGTGTGGATCCCTCGGGGATCGAGCCTGGATCCGGCTGGGGATGGGGTGTGGGGCGTCGTTGACACCTCGATCGGGCGCACGCTACACAACCTCGACCCGGGCTTTTCCGGATCGCTGTCCAGGGAAGAAACCCTCGTCGTTTCGCCGTGGCGGCCCAGTTGTCCACATCGATCGGGCCCCTGCTGTGATGACTACAACAAGAAGGAAGAGGGGATTCTGATGGAACTGAAGATCGGTGCCGCCGAGCTGGCCCGCGCCCTCGGCCGTTCCCTGGGCATCGTGGAGCGCAAGTCCACGATGCCGATCCTGGCCCACGTCCTCCTCGAGGCGAAGAAGGCGGACGCCCTCCACGTCTCGGCCACCGACCTCGACCTCTCGGTCTCGTCCGAGCACCAGGCCGAGGTGGCGAAGGAGGGCGCGGTCGCCGTCTCGGCCAAGAACCTCTTCGACATCGTCCGCTCCTTCCCGGCGACCGAGACGGTCTCGCTCAAGAAGGCCGGCAACAACTACCTCGAGGTCCGCTGCGGCCCCTCCGAGTTCCGGATCGTCGGCCTGCCGGCCGAGGACTTCCCGGCCCTGCCCAAGTTCGAGAAGGTCGCCTTCGTCGACGTGACGCCGGCGGAGCTGCTCGAGCAGATCGACCGGACCAGCTTCGCCGCCTCGACCGACGAGACCCGGTACAACCTGAACGGCGTCTTCTTCGAGCCGCAGGGGCCGGTGCTCCGGATGGTGGCGACCGACGGCCACCGGCTGGCCCTCTCCGAGAAGCCGCTCGCCGGCGACTACGCCCTGAAGCGCGGCGTCATCCTGCCGCGCAAGGGGCTCACCGAGCTGAAGAAGCTCCTCGCCGAGGGGCCTGACGCCGGCCAGGAGAAGGTCGAGGCGAAGCTCGGGTTCGCCGAGAACTCGGCCGTCTTCCGCCGGCCGGGCGTGGTCCTCGCCATGCGGCTCATCGAGGGGCTCTTCCCCGACTACAAGCAGGTGATCCCGAAGCAGGGGGAGAAGATCCTGAAGGTCGGGCGCGAGCGGCTCCTCGAGACGCTGCGGCGCGTCTCGCTCCTCTCCTCCGACAAGTCGCACGCGGTGAAGCTCGAGCTCTCCCAGGGCGCCCTGAAGGTCCTCTCGCAGAACCCGGACCTCGGCGAGGCCAAGGAGGAGGTGCCGGTCGAGTACGGCGGCGACGCCCTCAAGATCGGCTTCAACGCCCGCTACCTCATCGACGTCATCACCGTCCTCGAGAGCGACGACGTGCAGCTCGAGCTGGCCGACGACCTGTCGCCCGGCGTGCTGCGCGGCGCCGGCCCCGAGGACGCCGGCTACACCGCCGTCGTGATGCCGATGCGCATCTGAAGGCGGGGACGGGGCACGTCCCTGTGCGCCTCCGCTCGCTCCAGCTCCAGGACTTCCGCAACCTCGCCGCGGTCTCGCTCGAGCCCTCCGAGCGGCTCACGGTGCTGCTCGGCCAGAACGGGCAGGGGAAGACCAACCTCCTCGAGGCGGTCTACCTGCTCGCCACGCTCCGGCCGCTCCGCGCCGGGCGGCTCGGCGAGCTCGTCCGCTTCGGCGAGCCGCGGGCGGTGGTCTCGGGCCAGGTGCTCGGCCCGGGCGGCGAGCGAACGCTGGCGGTCGAGGTGGTGCAGGGCGGTCGGACCGCCACGCTCGACGGGAAGCCGGTCGACCGGCTCGACAGCTACCTCGAGGGGCTGGCCGCGGTCTGCTTCTCGCCCGACGACCTCCTCCTCGTGAAGGGCGGCCCCGACGGCCGGCGCCGCTTCCTCGACCGCGCCGCCTTCAACCGCTGGCCGGCGGTGCTCTCCGAGGCGCGCGAGTACGTCCGGGCGCTCCGGGCGCGGAACGCAGCCCTGCGCGGCGGGGCGGGGCCGGTGGAGGAGAGCTTCCGCGGGCCGCTGGTGCGCGCCGGGGCCCGCATCCTGCGCCGGCGGCGCGATGTCGTCGTGGAGCTCGAGCCGCGCCTCGCCGCCGCCTTCGCCGAGATCTCGGGGCCGGAGGCGCCGCCGGCCGAGCTCGCCTACCGGCCGAGCGGCGGCATCGACCTCGCCGGCACCGAGGAGGAGCTGGCCGACCGGTTCGCGTCGGCGCTCGCCGACCGGCTCCACCGCGACGTCGAGCGGGGCTACACCACCTGCGGCCCGCACATGGACGACCTCCTCCTCGCCATCGGCCGGCGCGCCGCCAAGGTCTACGGCAGCCAGGGGCAGCAGCGGGCCTTCGTGCTGGCGCTCCGCATCGCCGAGATCGAGAACCTGCGCGCGGTGCTGCCGCGGCCGCCGCTCCTGCTGCTCGACGACGTCTCCTCGGAGCTCGATCCGGCGAAGAACGGCTTCCTGCTCGACTACGTGGCACGCCTCCCGGCGCAGGCCTTCCTCACCTCGACCGATCGGCGGCTCATCGAGCCGGCGGCGGGGCCGGAGACGCGCTTCTTCAAGGTCGAGGGCGGGGCGGTCTCGGCGCTCATTTCCTGAGCCGTTTCGGGGGGTTCGCACCTCCTTTCCCCGTTGCCGGCCGGGCGCGGTGGTGCTATATCCACCCGTTGCCTAAGTGCTGAGAACGCCTCAGAGAAACGCGAGAGGTCACCCCTGGAAACCGCCGAGAACACCCCCCGCCCCGCCACCCCGGGTGGCGAGGAGTACGGGACCGACGCGATCAAGGTGCTCGAGGGGCTCGAAGCCGTCCGCAAGCGCCCGCACATGTACATCGGCGACGTGGGCGAGCGCGGCCTGCACCACCTGGTCTACGAGGTGGTCGACAACTCGGTCGACGAGGCCATGGCCGGCCGCGCCAACGAGATCGACCTCACCATCCACGCCGACAACTCGATCACCATCCTCGACAACGGCTCGGGCATCCCGGTCGGCCCTCATCCGACGGTGAAGGGGATGGACACGCTCGACGTGGTGATGACGAAGCTCCACGCCGGCGGCAAGTTCGAGTCGAACGCCTACCAGGTCTCGGGCGGCCTCCACGGCGTCGGCGTCACCTGCGTCAACGCGCTCTCCACCTGGCTCAAGGTGGAGGTCTACCGCGACGGCAAGGTCTACACGCAGCGCTACGAGCGCGGCACGCCCATGGGCAAGGTGACGGCCATCGGCGAGACGCAGCGGCGCGGCACCAAGGTGACCTTCAAGCCCGACCCGACCATCCTCGAGGCGACCGAGTTCAGCTTCGAGACGCTCTCGGGGCGGCTGCGCGAGCTCGCCTTCCTCAACGCCGGCCTCCGCATCACCATCGACGACGAGCGGGCCAACGGCAAGAAGCACGAGTTCCTCTTCAAGGACGGCATCAAGGAGTTCGTCGTCTACCTGAACAAGGCGCGCGAGACGCTCAACCCGCCCATCTCGCTGCGGCAGGAGGTCGAGACCGAGCGCGGCATGGCGCTCGTCGAGATCGCGCTGCAGTGGAACGACGGCTACGACGAGAAGGTCTTCGCCTTCGCCAACAACATCCACAACCACGAGGGCGGCACCCACCTCATCGGCTTCAAGGCGGCGCTGACGCGCACGCTCAACGCCTACGGCCAGAAGAACAACCTCTTCAAGGACCTGAAGGACGAGCTGCCCTCCGGCGACGACATGCGCGAGGGGCTGGCCGCCGTCATCTCGATGCGGCTCCCGGGCGCCAGCTTCGAGGGGCAGACCAAGACCAAGCTCTCCAACACCGAGGCGAAGAGCATCGTGGAGACGATGCTCAACGACCGGCTGGGCGCCTTCCTGGAGGAGAACCCGGCGGTGGCGAAGCGCATCTGCGCCAAGGTCGCCGAGGCGACCCGGGCCCGCATCGCCGCCCGCAAGGCGCGCGAGACGGTGCGGCGCAAGGGGGCGCTCGACGGCGCCTCCCTGCCGGGCAAGCTCGCCGACTGCCAGTCGAAGGACCCGGCCGAGTCGGAGATCTTCATCGTCGAGGGCGACTCCGCCGGCGGCTCCGCCAAGCAGGGGCGCGACCGGCGCGTCCAGGCCATCCTGCCGCTGCGCGGCAAGATCCTGAACGTCGAGAAGGCCCGCTTCGACAAGATGCTCTCGTCCGACGCCATCGCCACCATGATCACGGCGCTCGGCACCGGCATCGGGCCCGAGGAGTACGACGTCTCGAAGGTCCGCTACCACAAGATCATCATCATGACCGACGCGGACGTGGACGGGAGCCACATCCGCACGCTGCTCCTCACCTTCTTCTTCCGGCAGATGCCGCAGCTCTTGGAGAAGGGCTACCTCTACATCGCCCAGCCGCCGCTCTACCGCGTGGCCAAGGGGAAGAAGGAGCAGTACCTCAAGGACCAGGACGCCATGGACGAGCACCTGCTCGCCCTCGGCACCGAGAAGGCCAAGCTCACCGCCGGCGAGATCGTGCTCGCGGGCGAGGACCTGCGCCGGCTCTGCCGCGACGCCATCGCCTACCGGGCGCTGCTCGACCGCGTCGACCGCCGCCGCGACTCGCGCGTCGTCGACGCCGCGGTGAAGCTCGGCGACCTCGACGTCACGCTCCTCAAGCAGCACGACGCCCTGGCCGGCCAGGCCGAGCAGATCGCCGCCCGGGCCCGGAAGGCCCACCCCGAGCTCGAGGTGCAGAAGGCGGTCATCGAGTCGGACAAGGAGCACGACTGCTTCGCGCTCGTCTTCCAGACGACCGTGGCCGGCGCGCCGCGCGAGACCCGGCTCGACCACAACTACCTCTCCGGCGCCGAGTACGGCGAGCTGCAGGCGCTGCACGGCGCCCTGAGCGAGCTCGGCCCCGGCCCCTACCTGCTCGGCTCCGGCGAGGGCGAGGAGGAGGTGGCCGACGTCTTCCTGGCGGTCGAGGCGATCAAGAAGGTCGCCGCCGCCGGCCAGACCATCCAGCGCTACAAGGGGCTCGGCGAGATGAACCCCGAGCAGCTCTGGGAGACCACCATGGACCCGGCCCGCCGCAGCATGCTGCAGGTGCGGGTCGACGACGCCATCGACGCCAACGAGATCTTCAGCGTCCTCATGGGCGACGCGGTGGAGCCGCGCCGCGAGTTCATCGAGAAGCACGCGCTCGACGTCCAGAACCTGGACATCTGAGCCGCGAGAGAGGAGCCGAGATGCCCCGCGCCGCCTTCGCCGCCCTCGGGACCGCCGTCCCGGACCGGGTGGTCACGAACGCCGACCTCACGAAGCTCATGGAGACGAGCGACGAGTGGATCCAGCAGCGCACCGGCATCAAGGAGCGGCGCTGGGTCGAGGAGGGGCAGGGGACCGCCGACCTGGCCGAGGCGGCGGCGCGGCGGGCGCTCGACAAGGCCGGCTGGCAGCCCTCCGACGTCGAGGCCATCGTCTTCGCCACCCTCTCCGGCGACCACATGTTCCCGGGCGACGGCTGCTACCTCGGGGCGCGGCTCGGCCTCCCCGGCGTGCCGGCCATCGACATCCGGAACGCCTGCTCGGGCTTCCTCTACGGCCTCTCGGTGGCGAACGCCTGGATCCGGACCGGCACCTACAAGCGCGTGCTCCTCGTCGGCGCCGAGATCCACTCCACCGGCCTCGACGTCTCGACCCGCGGCCGCGACACGGCCGTCATCTTCGGCGACGCGGCCGGCGCGGCGCTCCTCGAGGCGACCGACGACCCGGACCGCGGCGTCCTCTCGGTCCACCTGCACGCCGACGGCCGCTTCGCCAAGGACCTGAACGTCGAGGCGCCGGGCGCCATGTTCCACCCGCGCGTCTCGCAGCAGCAGATCGACGAGGGGCTCGTCTACCCGCACATGGAGGGGCAGAAGGTCTTCAAGCACGCGGTGGTGAAGATGCCGGAGGTGGTGCGCGAGGCGCTCCGGGCGAACGGCCTCACCCCGGCGGACCTGAAGCTCCTCGTGCCCCACCAGGCCAACCTGCGCATCGCCGAGGCGGTGCAGCGCTCGCTCGAGCTCTCCGACGACCAGGTCTTCAACAACATCCAGAAGTACGGCAACACCACCGCCGCCTCGATCCCGCTCTGCCTGGCGGAGGGCGTCGAGGCGCGCGGCGTGAAGCGCGGCGACCTCGTCGGGCTGGCGGCCTTCGGGGCCGGTTTCACCTGGGCGAGCGCCCTGCTACGCTGGTAGTCACGTGATGCGGGCGAGGGGCCCGCCGGTCAAACAGGCGCCGGGGGAGCGCGCGAGGCTTCGACGAGGCCCCCTGGGGACCGCCCGTGAGACGCAACGGAACTGAGGCGTCGTCCAACGGCAGGACTGCGGACTTTGGATCCGCCTATGAAGGTTCGAATCCTTCCGCCTCAACCAGCTCGCCCGGGAAGCCCGCCAACCTGCGCGCCGAGGTCCGGCCGCTCACCCGCCCGTCGCGCCTCCTCCTCGTCGGCCTCGGCGCCGTCGGCCCGCGGCTGCTCGGCGGCGTGCGCGACGCCCTCGCCGAGGTGCTCGCCCTGACCGCCGACCCCGGGCCGGCGCTGGAGCGGCCGCAGTACGCCTTCAACGAGGCGCGCGGGCAGTACCACGCCGCCGCCATCCTGCGCCGGCTCTCGGCGCTCCGCCCGCGAGGGGGCGCCGTGCCGGTGCTCGGGCTCACCGACGTGGACCTCTTCATCCCGGACGCGACCTACGTGATCGGCGACGCCGACCGCGACGCCGGCGCGGCCATCCTCTCGACGGCGCGGCTCGCCGCCAAGGACCACCGCCGCGTCGAGGGGCGGGCCCGCGTCGAGGCCGTCCACGAGGCGGGCCACCTGCTCGGCCTCGGCCACTGCCTCGACTTCCGCTGCGCCATGTTCCTCTCGCGCGAGCCGGCCGAGGTGGACCGCAAGGCGCTGGCGCTCTGCAACGGCTGCCGGACGGCGCTCGGGCTGGGGCGGTGAGCGGGGTGCGGGCGTGCTGAGGCTCTGCCAGCGCGCCCGGGCGAGCTGCGGCGCCTGCTGCGGCCTCTACAACGGCGAGGACCACTCGCGCGAGGCGGTGACGGCCGAGCTGTGGCGCCGCACCCGCGCCCTCGCCCGCGTGGAGCGGAGCGAGGCCGCCTTCCGCGCCGCGGCGGCGCGGCTCGCCGAGGGTGGGCCGGCGCCGCTCTTCCCGTCGGTGCGCATCTGCATGCTGCTCGGCTTCCTCGACGAGCGCGGGACGCGCATCGGCTGCCTGGCCCACCCGCTCGCCACCGGCGGGCCGGACCTGCGCGCCGCCGGCGTCTACGACGTCACCACCTGCGACGCCTTCCTCTGCCCGAGCCACGCCTGGCTCACCGAGGAGGAGGCGCTCCTCGCCGAGGCGGCCTGCGCCGGCTGGCACCTCTACGGCCTCGTCGTCACCGACGTGCCCTTCCTGCGCTCGGTGCTGGCGGCGGTGGCGGCCCGCACCGGCGCGCGCGCCGAGCGGCGCCACCTGGAGCACGCGCCGTTCCGGGCGGCGCTCGGGCGGCTCCTCGCGCTCAAGGAGGAGCTGGAGCCGGGCTCGGAGGGGCTCTTCGGCGCCTTCCGGCCCGGGAACGACGGCGAGCCGGTGCCGCGGCGGATCGACTACGAGGCCCTGGCGCGAGAGGCCTCGCCCTACGACCAGATCCTGCTCTCGGTCGGCGCCGACCCGAGGAGCGGCAACGACCTCGACCTGGTGGAGGGTGAGGTGCGGCGGCGGCTCGACGCCTGCGCCGCGGCGTTCAAGCCGGCGCCTCGTTAGGCCGTCGGGGCCGCGCCCGCCGCCATCTGCTTCATCGCCTCGGCCGCCGCCGTCTTCATCTGCTTCGGCGTCAGGTCCCTCACGTGCGTGGCGATGGCCCAGCGGTGGCCGAACGGGTCGACGAGCTGGCCGAAGCGGTCGCCCCAGAACATGTCGGCCATGGGCATGAGCGCCTTCGCCCCCTCGGCCACGGCGCGCGCGTAGACGGCGTCGCAGTCCCTCACGTAGAGCATGATCGAGGCGCCCGAGCCGCCGAGCGTCTCGGCCGACTGGATGCCCATCCCCTCGTCGCCGAGCATGACGAGCGAGTCGCCGATCTCGAGCTCGGCGTGCATGACGCGCCCGTCGGGCATGTCCATGCGCACCTTCACCTTGGCGCCGAAGACCTTCTGGTACCAGTCGATGGCCGGGCGCGAGTCCTTCATCACGAGCCCGGGCGTGAGCGACCCGTAGCCCTTGGGGATGGCGCTGACCTTCTTCGGCGCCTTCTTCACCGGGCGGCGCGCCTTCGCGCGGCGGGCCTTGCCCTTCTTCGCAGCCATGGTGTCTCCTCCAAAGCCGGCTCGAGCGGCTGCCGGAACGGGAGAACCCTAGCCCCCGCTCACCGCGGGTGCGCGATCCCGTGTGGGCTGCGCACTCGCGGTGTCGGGATCAGGCGTGGGCGTGGCCGCGGTGGTGGCCGCAGCCGTGCCGGCCGTGCGGCCCGCGCTCCAGGAGGGACGCGAGCGCCACCCGCTGCTCGGGCCGGAGCGCGGCGTGGACGCGGGCGAGCGCTTCGGCGGCGCGGGCGCGCAGGGCGTCGAGCCGACCGAGCCGCTCGTCGAGGGCGGCCGACACCTTGGCGGCGTCGAGCGTCTCGGCCGAGAAGAGGGCGGCGAGCTCGGCGCGGGCGGCGTGCCAGTCGTCGCGCAGGGCCGACCCCTCCAGGAAGAGGGCGTCCGCCTCGGCCGAGATGACCGCCTCCTGCTCGGGGGTGGTGTGGAGGCGGGCGAAGAGGAAGCGGAGCGGGGCCGGGCCGCCGCGGCGCCAGCGGTGGAGCCGGCGGAACCAGAGGACCCGCCGCACGGCGGCGAGGGTGAGGACGACGGCGAGGGCGCCGAGGGCGCCGGAGAGGAACGGGCTCATGTGGGACTCCTTGGGGTGGCGGTGCGCCACGAAGGAGAACTACGGAGCGCCCGTGTGCGCCCGGCTGCGGCGGGGTGAAGAAGCGTGAAGGATGCCGCCAGACCGCCTCACGCAGGCACACCGCACGTCGAGGCGCGTGACCGCTCTTCTGGCAGCCCCCTCACCCCAGCCCTCTCCCCCGGTGGGGGAGAGGGAGCCAAGACTGGGGCCAAGGCGCTTGGTGTTTACCCCGCTGCCTCGCCCCGCTTGGGCAGCCCGAGCGCGACCAGCTCGGCCACGTCCATCGCCTTGACCGTCTCGTCGACGCCGGCCTCGGCGATGCCGTCCTTCATCATGGTGAGGCAGAAGGGGCAGCCGGTGGCGATGACGCCGCCCTTCGGTCCGAGCGTGGCCACCGCCTCGTCGACGCGGTTGCGGTTGATGCGCGTGCCGAGCGTCTCCTCGAGCCACATCCGGCCGCCGCCGGCGCCGCAGCAGAAGCCCTGCCGGCCGTGGCGCGCCATCTCGACCGGCTCGACGCCGGCCGCGCGGAGCGCCGCCCGGGGCGGCTCGACGACGCCGTTCCAGCGGGCCAGGTAGCAGGGGTCGTGGAAGGTGACGGCGCCCAGCCCCTCGGCCGCGCCGGGCGAGAGCTTCCCGTCGGCGACGAGCCGGGCGATGAGCTCGGCGTGGTGCACCACCTCGTAGCGGCCGCCGAAGTCGGGCAGCTCGTTCTTGAGCGTGTTGAGGCAGTGCGGGCACTGCACCAGGATCTTCGTCACCCGGTGGCCGTTCAGCGTCTCGACGAGCGAGGCGGCCTGGAGCTGGAAGAGGTACTCGTTCCCGAGCCGCCGGGCCGCGTCGCCGGTGCAGGTCTCCTCCTCCCCGAGGATGGCGAAGGAGACCTTGGCCTCGCGCAGGATGCGGACGATGGCGCGCGACACCTTCTTCTGCCGGTCGTCGAAGGCGCCGGCGCAGCCGACGAAGAAGAGCCACTCGAACGGCTCGCCCGCGGCGGCGCGCGGCAGGTCGAGGTCCTCGCACCACTCGGTCCGCTTGTTGGAGCCGATGCCCCAGGGGTTCCCCTGCGTCTCGATCCCCTTGAAGATGCGGGCCGCCTCGTCGGGGAAGACCGAGTCGACGAGCACCGCCTGGCGGCGCAGGTCGACGAGGCGCGGCACGTTCTCGATGAGCACCGGGCAGGCGGTCTCGCACCAGCCGCAGGTGGTGCAGGCCCAGGCCGTCTCCGGCGGGATGACCTCGGAGAGCGGCGGGAGCTTCGCCGCGAGCGCCTCGCGCCGCGCCGGATCCTTCTCCTTCGCGAGCGCCACCAGGTCCGGCCCGACCTCGCCGAGGTGGCGGCGCAGGGCGCGGTTCACCTCCTTGTGCGAGAGGGGCTTCCCCGTCACGTAGGTGGGGCAGTGGGTCTGGCAGCGGCCGCACTCGGTGCAGCTGTAGACGTCCCAGCCCTCCTTCCAGGAGAGGTCCTTCACCGTGGCGGCGCCGAAGCGCGCCCCCTCTGCCTCGAGGTCGAGCTTCTCGAGCCGCGCCAGGGGCGGCAGCCGCCGGAAGAAGACGTTCGGCAGCGCCGTGACGATGTGGAAGTGCTTGCCGTGCGGCAGGACGTTGAGGAAGAGGAGGATGAGCGCGAGGTGGGCCCAGAAGCCGCCCTGGCGGAAGAGGCCGACGCCGAAGGGCGAGAGGCCGAGCCGCGCCAGCTCCTCGGCCCGGTCGAAGGCGAGCTCCGTCACCATGAGGCCGAGGATGAAGCCGAGGATGACGGTCCCCTCGGTGGAGCGGGTCACGCGGTCCGGCTTGGTGACGAGCCGCCGCCAGAGGAAGCCGCCGGCGCCGGCGATGGCGGCCCAGACGACCACGTCCTTCAGCACGCCGTAGGCGCGGCCGAGCGGCGCGTCGGGCGCGAGCCCGGGCAGGTGGAAGGACTCGGAGAAGCCCATCCCGAAGAGCGTCACCGTCCGGAGGGCCAGCACCAGGAAGGCGGCGAAGATGGCGACGTGGAGCCAGCCGGCGACCCGCTCCGCCGGGTCGACGAGCCGCTTCTGGCCGAAGCCGAAGCGCAAGAGCGCGCCGAGCCGCTCGCCGGCGCGCGAGGCCCGGTCCTCGCGGCGGAGCGCGAGGAGCGGGGCGAGCCGCACGGTGACCGAGACGGCGAAGGCCGCGAGGCCGACGAGGAGCAGGGCCGCCGTGAGGAGTGGGTTCATGGGTGGCTCGTCGCGCGCGGCGGGGCGAGAGCGCGCGAGCCACCCGCGCCGCGCGACGCGGGCGGCTCGCCGGGTTCGGCGCTAGCGGGCCGGCGCGGGGCGGGAGGGACGGTCCTTGTCGTCGTCCT
>DASTGK010000267.1:0-2036 GCA_035719085.1 Anaeromyxobacteraceae bacterium | reverse complement strand
ATGGCGACGGCGCGGGGCGGCTCGGACGGCGCCGCGGGGGCGGCGGCGACGGGGCGCGGGGGCGCGGGCTCCTCCGGCGTCACGCCCCACTTGCGCAGCGCCTCGAGGATCTCCGGATCCTGCGGCGCCGCGCGGTGAGCGCGGTGGAGCGCGGCGACGCCGTGCTTCTGGAGCGCCGCCTGGACCTCGGGGTCGCTCGGCGCGGCCTCGGCGGCGCGGCGGAGCGCGGCCTCCCCCTCGGCGCGGGCCCCCAGCCGGAGGTGGAGCTGCCCGGCGAGCAGGTTGCCGGCGGCGAAGTTGGGGAAGGAGGCGAGGACGCTGGCCAGCTCCTCGAGCGCCTTCCGGTCCTTCCCCTGGTCGGCGTAGACGCGGGCGAGCAGCACCTTGGCGCCGGGGTCGTCCGGGTGGGCCTTGACGCCCTTCTTGCAGACGACCATCGCCTCCATGAAGCGGCCCGCGGCCAGGTAGGCCTCGGTCAGGGGACGGTAGGCGTCGGAGGAGGGATCGGCGGCGAACGCGTGCTCGAGGGCGGCGAGCTCGGCGGCCGTGAACTGTCGCTTTGGGCCTGGCATGAGCGGTCATCGGATTAGCATGGGCATCCCGCGAGTCAAACGGCGCTTGACACCCACACGCCCGAACCGTTAAGCAACGCATCCCCTGAGACCTCCGGGGCGGCTTACGTGGGGCTGTAGCTCAGCTGGGAGAGCGCTAGAATCGCACTCTAGAGGTCGTCGGTTCGATCCCGATCAGCTCCACCAACTCGAAGGCCCGGTCGCTCGCGCGGCCGGGCCTTCACCTTTTCCGGCCCCCGCGCGCTACCCCTTCGGCGCCGGCGGCCCAGCCGGCAGCGACGCCACGTGGACGGTCTGCGTCGGGAAGGCGAAGTCGGCGCCGGCCGCCTCGACGATCTCCATGAAGCGCAGGTAGAGCTCGCCGCGCTGCGCGGCGAAGGCGCCGTAGTCGGGCGCCACCAGCCAGGCCATCACCTCGACCGACAGGCTCGAGTCGGTCAGGTCGGCGAAGCGGACCACCGGCTCGTCGGGGCCGCGGCTCGGGTGGGCCCGCAGCTCCGCGTCGATGGCGCGCAGCACCTGGCGCATCTGCGCCGAGGTGGTGGCGTAGGAGAGGCCCATGGTCACGGAGAGCCGGTAGCGGTCACGGGGCGCGTAGGACTCGATGCGCATGTCGGCCAGCTTCCCGTTCGGCAGCGTGACGAGCGTCCGGTCGAGCGTGCGCAGGCGCGTGGAGCGCATGCCGATCACCTCCACCGTGCCGAGCACCCCGTCCACCAGGACGAGGTCGCCGACGCGGAACGGCTGGTCCACGCCGATGGCGAGCGAGCCGATGAGGTTCTCGACCGTCTTCTGGGCCGCCAGCGCGATCGCCAGGCCGCCGATGCCGAGGCC
The DNA here is from genome assembly GCA_035719085.1 of Anaeromyxobacteraceae bacterium. Lineage (GTDB taxonomy): Bacteria > Myxococcota > Myxococcia > Myxococcales > Anaeromyxobacteraceae > JADKCZ01. The sequence goes on along the minus strand of DASTGK010000267.1, from coordinate 630 downwards.
GGCGAGCAGGCTCGTCACCTGGAAGCCGAGCTCGGTGAGCACCGCCACCAGCCCGATGGCGAGCGCCGCCACCTTGGCCATCTTGCGCAGCAGCGGGACGAGGCCGCGCAGCCCGGCGTTGCCGCGGGCCGCCGGCGTCTCGCCGAGCACGCCGAAGGCCACGTCGATGGCGCGGAAGGCGCCCCAGAAGACGGCGTAGAAGAAGCCGGCCCGGAGCAGCCGGGCCACCAGCGCGTCGAACGCGCCGTCGAGCTCGAGCGCCGGCCGCAGGGCCGAGGCCACGAGGAGCGACCAGAGGAGCGTGATGGGGGGCGCCAGCCGCTCGATGAGCAGGTCGTCCCAGGTGGTGGCGGTGCGCGCCGCGAGGTGGCCGAGCAGGCGGCGCGTCACCCAGCCGAGCAGCCAGCCGAGCCCCCAGGCGATGAGGGCGCCCAGCGGCAAGGCCAGCCACTGCCACCGGCGCAGGCCGCGCGGCCCGGCCTCGAGCAGCGGGGCCGGGAGGTGCCGCCGCAGGAAGGAGTGCTCCTCGTGCTCCAGCTCGGCCACCTTGGCGACGGCGACGTCGACCGGATCGGCGGACGGGGCGGGGCGCGCCGCCGGCCGCGGGGCGGGGCGCGGCGCGGCGCGCTC
>DASTGK010000266.1:0-3091 GCA_035719085.1 Anaeromyxobacteraceae bacterium | reverse complement strand
CGGGCGATGGTGAGGCCGAGGCCGCTGCCGGCCGCCTTGGTGGTGACGCCCGGCTCGAAGACGCGCGCCCCCAGCCGCAGGTCGAGCCCCTGGCCGCGGTCGAGGACGCGCACCACCGCCCCGCCGTCCGGCCCGGCGGCGGCCAGCAGCGTCACCGCGCTGCCGCGCGGCGCCACGTCGAGCGCGTTCTGCACCAGGTTGATGAGCACCTGCTTCACCTTGCGCGGGTCGCAGCGGGCCAGCACCGGGCCGGCCGCCGCCTCGACCGTCACGCCCCGCTCCTGGCCCATCCCCTCGTGCAGCGCCGCCACCTCGGCGCAGAGCGCCGCCACGTCGTGCTGCCCGAGCGCCAGCGGCACGAGCGGCCGAGAGTAGTTGAGGAACTCGTCGAGGATGGCCTGCATCCGGTCCACCTCGCGCCGCAGCACGGCGAGCCGCTCCGCCCCCTTGCCCTCCGGCACCGCCTGGGCCAGCAGCCCCGCCAGCCCCTTCACGCTGGCGAGCGGGTTCTTGAGCTCGTGGGCGATCTCGCCGGAGAGCGCGGTCAGCTCCTCGGCCCGCTCGGCGTGGGCTCGCAGCGACTCGCCCTGGGCCGTCATGGCGCGCCGCAGGATCCGCTCGAAGGCGCGCCGCAGGTGCCGCCCCGCCCCGGAGGCCCCGAGGACGACGAGCGTGAAGCCGGCGGCGTGGGCGTAGAGGAAGGAGGCCGGCGCCGACACCGCGGCGCCGCCGCCGAAGATGGCCAGGTTGAAGTCGGGGACGAGGCCGCGGGCGCCGACGCCGGCGAAGGCCCAGACCGCCGCCACCTGCGCCGCGAGCGCCAGGTAGTGCGGCAGCGGCCGCAGGAAGAGCGCCGACATGAACACCAGCACCACGCCGGCGTAGAGGACGGGGCTCCCCACGCCGCCGCTCGCGGCGGCCAGCGCCAGGTAGAAGGTGCCGGCGAAGGCCAGGTTGCGGGGCAGCGCGGCGGGCGTGAAGCCGCAGTGGCGCAGCCGCAGCCACTCGAGCACGACGAAGACCGACGCCACCGCGCCCGTCCCGGCCAGCCCCCAGCGGCGCCACGCCGACGGCTCGTCCCAGGCCAGGCAGAGGACCAGGGCGAAGACGAGCGGGAGGATCACGGCGCGCGCGCCGACCATGTGGCCGAAGAGGCTGGCCAGCTCCTGTCGCTCGATGTCGCGCTGCACCCGGTTCATGCCCGTCGTCACCTCCCGTACCTATCAGGGCCCGCGGCCGAGCGCCCGGTCGAGCGCCACCCGCGCCGAGGCGAGCCGGGCCCGGGCGTCGGCGAGGCCGATGTCGGCCGCGTAGAGCCGGTCGTCGGCGTCCACCACGTCGAGCGAGGAGGCCACGCCCGCCTCGTAAGTCCGCTGCGCCGTGCCGGCCGCCTCGGCCGCGAGCCGCCGCTGCTCCCCGGCCAGCCGGAGCCGCTCGGCCGCCACCGCCACGTCGCGCGCCGCGTCGCGCACCTCCTGGCCCACGGCGATCCGCTGCGCCTCGGCCCCGGCGCGCGCCCCGGCCACCCGGGCCTCGGCCTCGCGCCGCTTCCCGTAGCGCAGGCCGCCGTCGTAGAGCGGCCAGGTGAGATCGAGGGTGGCGCGCCAGCCGTCCTTGGCGCCGGTCGGGTAGGGGACGTCGGCGGCGAAGGCGGAGCCCGAGGCGGAGAGCTGCGGGGCGAGCCGCGCCCAGGCGGAGCGGACCTGCGCCTCGGCCCCCTCCACCTGCGCCGCCGCGGCGGCCAGCTCCGGGCGGTGGTCGAGCGCCTCGGCCACGAGCGCCTCCTCGCCGGCCGGCGCGGCCGCGGGCGCCTCGTCCGGCACCGTCACGCGCACCGGGGTCTCGCGCCCGAGCAGCGCGCCGAGCGCGAGCCGCACCTTGTCGAGGTCGGCCCGGGCCCGCACCAGGTCCCCCTCGCGCTTCACCTGCTCGGTGCGCGCCCGCAGCGCGTCGAGCGGCGCGGCGGTGCCCGCCTTCACCTTCCGGTCGGCGCTCTCGGCGAGCGCGGCGGCGTTCCGGACCGCCTGCTCCGTCGCCGTCACCGCCTCCTCGGCCGCCGCCCCGAGGAAGGCCGTGGCCGCGAGCGAGGCCCGCAGGGCGCGGCGCGAGGCCTCGGCCTGGGCCGCCGCGCTCCGGGCGCCGCCCCGCGCCGCCTCGAGGTCGAACCAGGCCGACGGCACGAGCAGCGGCACGCGCAGCGTCACCGCGCCGCTCACCGAGTGGAGCGGCTGGATGGTCACGGGCGGCGGCGCCGCCACGCCGGGCGGCAGCGTGAGGAGCTTGCCGATGTTGATGCGCGCCTCGTCGCTGTTGCGCGTGGCGCTGCCGGTGGCGGTGAGGCCGGGCAGGAGCGGCGCCGCCGCCTGGCGCACCAGCGACGAGGCCTCGTCGGCGCGGGCCCTCGACTGGGCCAGCGACGGGCTCTGCCGGTCGAGCTCGGCGAGGGCGTCGGGCAGGGGCAGCTCGGAGGGGGGCGCGGCCGGGGACGCCCCGGCCGGAGAGGCGGCGAGCGCCGCGGCGAGCAGGAGGGGGAGGTTCACGAAGAGGGACAAGAGCAAGCCGGGTGCCGCCGGTAAAGGGCCGAATCGAGGCGTCCCGCGCCCGCCCCGGTTCGGACTTCCGTACGCTCCGTCGGGTTTCCTGACGGTTCGGGCGCCGGAAGGTGGCAGGATGGGCCGCTCCGCAGCGGTCGCCGCGCGGCACGCGGCTTGCGCTGGAACGTCGCGCCGGGGCCCGCCGCCCCGGGGGGAGTCACCGAATGCGCCGCGTCATCGTCGTCCTCGTCACGCTCACCGTCCTGCTCGCCGCCCTCATCTCGGTCCGGCTCTGGACCCAGGCCCGCGCCCTCGCCGCCCCGTCCGGCGGCTCGGGCGAGATCGAGGGGGTGGTGGTCGACCTCTCCTCGCGCGTCGGGGCCCGCGTCCTCGAGGTGAAGGTGCGCGAGGGGGACGCGGTCAAGGCGGGCGACCTGCTCCTCACGCTCGACTGCGCCGACCCGGCGGCCCAGCTCGCCGAGGCCGAGGCCCGGCTGGCGGCGGCGCGGGCGCAGGCGGCGGCGGCCCTGGCCCAGCGCGAGTCGGCCACCCGGACC
>DASTGK010000265.1:0-9992 GCA_035719085.1 Anaeromyxobacteraceae bacterium | reverse complement strand
ACCGAGTACGCGAGCGGGAAGGTGGGGGCGGCGTAGCGCGTGATGCGCGCCTGGCGCGTCGTCTGGTCGAGGAGGACGACGTAGGCCGGGCCGGCGACGGGACCGCCCGCCAGCGTGATGGTGCCGCTCACGGTGAAGCCGGCGGGCGTGGCGAGCGTCAACGGCGCCGAGACGGCCGGCGCGCTCTGGACGCCGTGGTTGTCGGCCCAGGCGCTGCACACGTAGGTGGCGCCGTTCGAGAGGCCGCGCACGAGGGCGACGTGATCGGCGCCAGCCGGGACGTGGACCGCGCCGGGGCCGGGGGCCGCCGGCGGCGTGCCCGTGGTGCAGGAGACGTCGTAGCCGTCGGCGATCTCGCGCCCGTTCGAGTCGCGCGCGCCGTCGAAGACCACCACGGCGGTGGCGTCGGCCGGGAAGACCGCGTTGAGCGTCGGTGCCACGGGCGCGACGGCGGCCGGGGCCGTGAGCGCCACGTCGACGCCGGAGAGCGACGAGCCGGTGAGGTTCGCGGTCACCTCGCCGTAGGGGTCGGCGGCGGGCACGAGCCGGACCATGCCGGCGGCGTCGAACCAGGCCGACACGCGGACGGCGCCGGTCGCCACGATCCCGCGCACCGTGTAGGCGTAGGTGCCGGGGCCGGGGACGGCGATGCTGGTGCCGCCGATGGCGGCGCCGCCGAAGTTGCCTCCGACGCTCACGTAGATGCGCCCCGCGCTGGCGCCCGCGTAGGCGATCGAGCCGCGGATGACCGGACTGCGCACCACGACGGTGGCGCGCGCCACGAGCGCCGGGAGCGGCCCCGTGGTGGTGGCGGCGACGTGGTAGGTGCCGGTCTGCACCGGCGCCTGGTAGGTTCCGGCCGCGTCGACGGTGCCGCCGCCGGCCTCCTCGACGGCCCAGGTGACGCCGGCGTCGGGGCCGCCGGTGAGGGCGTAGGTGAAGGCCTGCGAGGAGAGCGGGCTCGTGCCCGGGTCGAGCTCGACCGAGGCCGGCGAGACGGTGAAGGTGCGGCTCTCCTCGACGTAGGTGACCGAGGTGGCCGAGCAGCCGGAGACGTTGCCGGCGGCGTCGGTCGCCTGGGCGTGGAAGGTGGTGGTGGTGTTGTCGGCCACCGCGACGCCGATCGAGACCTGGCCGCTCGCGTCGGCCGTCCCCGTGCCCTGGGCCGTCGTGGCGCAGAGCGCGTCGGCGTAGAGCGAGACGGAGGCGCCCGGTTCGGCCTGGACCTGGATGGTCGGCGCGTTCTGGTTGGCCGGCGAGGCCGGCGTGCTGCCGGCGACGATGGGCGGCGCCGGCGCCACGTCGTCGTGCGTGTAGGCGAGCACGGCCGAGCAGGCGGAGACGTTGCCTGCGGCGTCGGCGGCGGTGGCGCTGAGCGAGGTGGTGACGTTCGAGGCGACGGTCACCTGAACGTGGAAGGCGCCCGCGGCGTCGGCGTAGCCCTGCGAGAGCTCCGGACCGGCGCAGCCGGTGCCGGCGTAGAGCCGGACCAGCGCGCTGGCCTCGGCCGTGCCGTCCACGGTGGGCGTGAGCGAGGGGGACGGCGAGGCGGGGCGGGTGGCGACGAGCGCCGGCGCGGCGGGCGGGCGATCGTCGTGGAGGTAGGCGACGGCGGCCGAGCAGGGCGAGACGTTGCCGGCCGCGTCGGTGGCGGTGGCCGCGAGCTGCGTGGTGGCGTTGGTCGCGACGGTCACGGCGAGGTCGAAGGCGCCGGCCGCGGAGGCCGCGCCGGTCGCGAGCGGCGCGCCGGCGCAGGTGGCGCTCCCATAGATCGTCACCGTCGAGGCGGCCTCGGCGGTGCCGGTCACGTGCGGCGCGGCGTTGCTCGACGGGGAGGCCGGAGCGGTCGCGACGGCGGGCGCGGTCTGCGGGCGATCGTCGTGGACGTAGGTAACGGGGGTCGAGCAGCCAGAGACGTTGCCGGCGGCGTCGGTGGCCGTCGCCGCGAGCTGCGTCGTGACGTTCGGGGTGACCGAGACCGCGACGTCGAAGGCGCCGGCCGCCGAGGCGACGCCGGAGGCGAGCGGCGCGCCGGCGCAGGCGGCGCTGGCGTAGACGCTCACGGTCGAGCCGGCCTCGGCCGTGCCGGTGACGTGCGGGCTGGCGTTGCTCGACGGAGAGGCCGGAGCGGTCGCGACGGCCGGTGAGGCCGGCGGCAGGCTGTCGTGGACGTAGGGGACGGCGGCGGAGCAGGGCGAGACGTTGCCGGCCGCGTCGGTGGCGGTGGCCGCGAGCTGCGTGGTGGTGTTGGCGGTCACCGAGACGGCCACGTCGAAAGCTCCGGCGGCGGTGGCGATCCCCGTCGCGAGCGGTGCGCCAGCGCAGGCGGCGCTCCCGAAGATCTTCACCGTCGCGAGCGGCTCGGCGGTGCCGGTGAGGTGCGGCGCGGCGTTGCTGGAGGGGGAGGCGGGCAGCGTGGCGGCGAGGAGCGGCGCGGCCGGCGGCGTGGTGTCGGCCGGCGCCGACTTGCCGCAGGCGGCGAGGATGGTCGCCGACAGGGCGAGGGCGTGGTGCACGCGGAGCATGCAGCCTCCTTCTCGGGTGAGGGACGCCGGCGCGGCGCCAGACCTGGAGAGGACGGAGCGTACACACCCCCTTACGGGAAGTGAGTCCCGTGGACGTGGGGGCGCGCGCGCCAGCGCGGCCGGCGGCGAGGTCCGATGATTGGAGGGTCAACCGCCGCGCTATGGACTCACCGTGAAGGTGGCCTGCCGGGAGGCGTCGTTGCCCTGGGCGTCCTGGACCGCCGCGTACCACCGGTAGCTCCCCGCCGGCAGCGCGGCGGGGCTGGCCGCCGTCGCGCCCGGCTGCACGGTGCCATAGGTGGCCGCGAGCTGCGTCGGCGGCAGGCCCCACAGGCTCCAGGTCGCGCCCTTGTTGACGGAGACCGAGTAGGTGAAGGGCGTGGCGGGCAGGGTCGCCGGGGCGGCCCAGGAGAAGGCCGGCAGCGCCGGGGCGTGGAGGGGCGCGGGCAAGGGATCGATGGGCGCCAGCGGCGTGGGCGGCTCGAGGATGGCGGTCACCGGCGCCTGGAGCGTCGTGACGGTGCCGTCGTCCCAGGTCACCTCGATCGAGTACGTGGCCCCGACCAGCGGCCGGACCGTCCCGAACGCGTAGCGCGTCCGCAGCCAGACCGTGCCGTCGCTGCCGCCGCTCGGCGCGACGCCCAGGTCCTGCGGCGGCCAGACGCCTGGGCCGCCGACGACGGCCGCCCGGCGCGGCACGCGGAGCCCGCTGCGGACGCTGAGGAGCAGGTCGTACGCCTCGCCCCAGGAGCCGAACGAGTGCGAGGTGCCCGCGGTCACCTCCGCGTCGGCCGCCGGGAGGCCGACGGCGACGCCGGAGACGGGAGCCCCGGCCACCGTGACGCTCACCCCGGCGGCGCTGCGGAAGCTCATCGGGTCGGTCCGCGCGACGACGCCGTCGCCGGCCCGGTCGATGAAGGCGCCGACCCGGTAGGTGCCGTCCGGCACGCCGGCGATGGCGAAGGGCTGCGGGAAGGAGGGCGCCGCGATCCGCTGCGTGGAGACGCCGCCGGTCCGGTCGATGAGCATGACGTAGAGCGGACCCGCCGGCGCGGTGCCGTCGGCGGCGATCGTGCCGGAGACCGTCTGACCACCGGCCGGCGGGCCGATGGTGAAGGGCGCGGTGGTGACGATCGGGCTCGCCTGGCCCGCGGCGGTGGCCCAGGCGTCGCACGTCCAGGTCGTGCCGTTGGCGCCCGCGAGGACGAAGAACTGCTCGTCGCCCAGCGTGCCGTCGAGCCGGATCGGCGCGCCGGAGGCCGGCACCGTGTCACAGCGCAGGTGGTAGCCGTCGGCCAGGGCGTCGTGGTTGGCGTCCTCGACCCGCTCGACGAAGACGAGCGCGCGGCCGTCGCCCGGGAAGGGGGTGACGGCGGACGGGGCTGGCGGGGCGGGCGGTGCCACGTCCGCCAGGGCGACGGACAGGCCCCCCAGGTCGCCGCCCACCGGCACGCTGATCGAGAGCTCGGCGGACGGCTCCAGGCCGCGGTGGAAGGTCTCGACGCCGAGCGTGTCGCGCCAGGCCCGCAGCGTGTACGCGCCGGCCTGCTGCACGCCGCGCAGCGTGAAGGGGCCCGGGGCGTCCAGGCTGGCGCCGGAGACGACCGCGTCCCAGCTCGTGACGAGCGCGACGAAGATCCGGCCGGCGCCGGCGCCGGTGAAGCTCACGGTGCCGGAGACCGTGGGCAGGTCGGCGGTGACCACCGCCGCCGCCGTCTTGGTCGGGTCGCAGGCGGCGCGGGCCACCAGGTGGAAGAGGCCGGGCGACCAGGGCGCCTGGTAGGAGGCGCCGTTGGCGCCGACCTGCGTGACCTTGCCGGAGCGCGGCTCGAGCAGCGACCAGGTGACCGACCCGTCGGCCGAGGCCGGGCAGCCCTGCACGGCGGCGGTGAAGGCGAGCGTGCCCAGCACGGGAACGCGCGACGACGCGGGCGTGACCGTCACCACCGCCTGGGGGCTCGCGGCGGCGCTCACCACGTCGACCACGGCCGTGGCGCTGCGGCCGGCGCCGTCGGCCGCCACCACGTGGTAGAGCCCCGGCGCGGCGGGCGCGACGTAGAGCCCGTCGGCGGAGACGGCGCCGCCCGACGCCTCCGAGACCGCGAAGGTGACCGGCTGGAGCGCGGCGGCCAGCCTGGCCACGAAGAGCTGGGCCTGGCCGGGGTTGAGCACCGCCAGCGGCGGATCGAGCTGGAGCTGCGGCGTGGCCGTGACGGTGACCGCGGCGGCGTCGCGCTGGCGGGGCTGCAGGTCGCTCGAGGCCGTGACCGTGCAGCTCCCCGCGGCCGGGGCGGTGTAGCTCACCGCCAGCGGGTCGGCCACGGGAGCGAGGGTGCCGCAGTCGGCGGACCAGACCACCGAGCCGGTGCCGACCACGGCCGCGGTGAGCACCTGGACCTGGCCCGGCTCGAGCGTGAGCGAGGCCGGCGTCACGGCGACCGACACCGCCTTCACCTCGACGGTCGCCGAGGCGGAGCAGCTGGGGTTGACGTCGCTCGTGGCGGTGACGGCGCAGGGGCCGGACGCGGGCGCGACGTAGTCGGCCGTGAGCGGGTCGCCCCGCGGCGTCACGGTGCCGCAGGCCGCCGACCAGACGACCGAGCCCGGGCCCGCGACCACCGTGGCGGTGAGGACCGTCCGCTCGCCGGGGTAGAGGGCCGACGCGGCGGCCGACACGGCGACGGTCACCGGGATGGGCGGGAGCGGCGTCGTCGCCTTGGTGCAGGCCGCGAGGAGGAGCGCGGAGGCGGCGAGGAGGGCGCGGTGCGTACGGAGCATGACGAGGCTCCTTGGCGCTGATGGACGGCGGCGCGCGGACGGCGGCGCGCGGTGACACGGAGCGTACACCCTCCGACGAGCGCGGAGAGTCCCGGGAGGTGGGGGCGCGACGACACGCAGCAGCCCCATGCGGTGTCGCCCGTTCCAGGGTCAGGCGCCGGGAGTCTGCGTACCGGCAGTGCGCGTGCGCATTGCCGTGGCAACGATCTCGGCCACGTCGAGGACGTGGATCGCCTCCTCGCGCCCGGTCTCGGCGACGCCGTCCTTCAGCATGGTGATGCAGAAGGGACAGGCCGCCGCGATGACGCCGGCGCCGCCGAGCGCCGCCGCCGCCTCGTCGACGCGGCTCCGGTTGACGCGCGTGCCGAGCTTCTCCTCGAGCCACATCCGCCCGCCGCCGGCGCCGCAGCAGAAGCCGGTGCGGCCGCTGCGCGGGAGCTCGGTGACCTGGACGCCGGCCGCCGCCAGGGCGCGTCGCGGCGCCTCGGCGACGCCGTTGTGGCGCGCCAGGTAGCAGGGGTCGTGGTAGGTGGCGCGCACCTGGCCCAGCCCGTCGCCGAGCGTGAGCCGCCCCTCGGCCACCAGCCGGTCGACGAGCTCGGCGTGGTGCACCACCTCGTAGCGGCCGCCGAAGGCCGGCAGCTCGTTCCTGAGCGTGTTGAGGCAGTGCGGGCACTGCACCAGGATCTTCCGGACGCCGTACCGGCCGAAGGTCTCCACGCTCGCCCGCGCCTGCTGCTGGAACAGGTACTCGTTGCCGAGCCGGCGCGCCGCGTCGCCGGTGCAGGTCTCCTCGTCGCCCAGGATGGCGAACGAGACCCCGGCCTCGCGCAGGATGCGGACGATGGCGCGCGACACCTTCTTCTGCCGCTCGTCGAAGGCCCCGGCGCAGCCGACGAAGAAGAGCCACTCGAACGGCTCGCCCGAGGCGGCGCGCGGCACGTCCAGCCCCTCGCACCACTCGGTCCGCTTGTTGGAGCCGATGCCCCAGGGGTTCCCCTGCGTCTCGAGGTTGCGGAAGATCCGGCCGGCCTCGTCGGGCATGACGGCGTCAACGAGGACCGCCTGCCGGCGCAGGTCGACGAGCCGCGGCACGTTCTCGATGAGCACCGGGCAGGCGGTCTCGCACCAGCCGCAGGTGGTGCAGGACCAGAAGGTGTCGGGCTGGACGACGCCGTCGGCGAGCGCCGGGAGCGCCGCCTGGAGCTCGGCGCGCGCCGGCCCCCCGGCGGCCGCCAGGGCGACGAGCGGCCGCTCCTGCTCGCGCAGGTGGGCCCGGACGGCCCGGTTCACCTCCTTGGCGCTGAGCGGCTTGCCGGTCGTGTGGGCCGGGCAGTGGGTCTGGCAGCGGCCGCACTCGGTGCAGGCGTAGGCGTCGAGCCCCTCCTTCCAGGAGAGGTCGGCGACCGAGCGGGTGCCGAAGACCGCGTCCTCCCGCTCGAGATCGAGCGGGCGCAGCGCCGAGGCGCCGGGCGGCAGGGCGCGCAGGTAGACGTTCGGCAGCGCCGTGAGGACGTGGAAGTGCTTCCCGAGCGGCAGGACGTTGAGGAAGGCGAGCACGACGGCGAGGTGGAGCCAGAAGGCGGCGGCGCCGAGGAGTCCGGCCGCGGCGAGCGAGAGCCCGGACATGGCCAGCGCGGCGAGCGAGCCGCCCGGGGCGGCCGCCGACCAGCCGACCTCGCCGGCGCGCAGGCGGGCGGCGCCGTCGAAGGCCAGCTCGGTGAGCATGAGCGCCACGATGAAGCCGAGGACCAGCGTCCCCTCGACGGAGAGCGTCAGCCGCGCCGGCTTCGTCACCAGCCGGCGCCAGAGGAAGCCGAGGGCACCCGCCAGCGCCGCGAGCACCACGACGTCCTTGGCGACGAGGTAGGCGCGGCCGGCGGGCGAGCTTGGCGCGAGCCCCGGGAGCGCGAACGCCTCGGAGAAGCCGAGGCCGAAGAGGGTCACCGTCCGGAGCGCCAGGACCAGGAAGGCGCCGAACACGAGGACGTGGAGGAGGCCGGGGACGAGCTCCTCCCGGTCGAAGAGCCGCCGCTGCGCGAGGCCGAAGCGGAGGAGCCCGGAGAGGCGCGCCAGCGGCCGGTCGAGCCGCTGCTCGGCCCGGAGCGCGCGGAGCGGCCGGAGGCGGCGCGCGAGGTTCCACGCGAACGGGGCGAGGCCGGCGGCGAGCAGGAGCGCGGTGGCGAGCGGGCTCACCGGGCCTCCCGGGCCGCCCGGATGCGGGCCTGGAGCTCCGGCAGCGCCTGGAAGAGGTCGCCCACCAGGCCGTAGTCGGCCACCTGGAAGATCGGCGCCTCCGGATCCTTGTTGATGGCGACGATCACCTTGGCGCCCTTCATGCCGGCGACGTGCTGGATCGCCCCGGAGATGCCGGCGGCGACGTAGAGGTCGGGCGCGACCACCTTGCCGGTCTGCCCCACCTGCCAGTCGTTCGGCGCCCAGCCGGCGTCGACGGCCGCGCGGCTCGCCCCCACCGCGCCGCCCAGCTCGTCGGCGAGCGCCTCGATCGCCTTGAAGTCACCCTTGGTGCCCCGGCCGCCGGCCACGACGACGCGCGCGTCGGCCAGGTCGGGCCGGTCGCTCTTCGCCACCTGCAGCTCGACGAAGCGCGTGCGCAGCGCCGCCGCGGCCACCGCCACCGGCCGGGCCGTCACGGTCCCCGGGGCCACGCCCGCCGCTGCGACGGCCGGCGCGAACTCGGTCGGGCGGACCGAGATGGCCTTCACCGCGCTCGTGATCTCCACCTCGGCGAGGACGTTCCCGGCCCACATCGGCCGGCGGAGCAGCACCTCCGGCCCATCGCCGGCGAGCGAGAGGACGTCGGTGGCCACGCCCGCGCCGAGCGCCGCCGCGGCGCGCGGGAGGAGGTCCTTGCCGCAGGCGGTGGCGGCCACCACCACCCAGGCGGCGCCGGTGGCCGCGACGGCGTCGGCCACCACGGGCGCGTAGCTCTCGGCCAGGTAGCGCTCCAGCACCGGCGCGTCGGCGAGGAGCACGTCGACGCCGTGGGCGGCCAGCTCGTCGGCCGCCCCCCGCGCGCCGTGGCCGGCCACGAGGGCGGTGACCGCGCCGCCGGTGCGCCGCGCCAGCTCGCGCGCGGCGGTGAGGGCCGAGAGGGTGGACCTGCGGAGCGCGCCCTGCGCCTGCTCCGCGACGAGGAGGACGGTGGACATGGCGGCTCCTAGATGACCTTGGCCTGCTGGTGGAGCTTCTCGAAGAGCTCGGCGACGTCGGCCACCTTGGCGCCACCCTTGCGGACCGGCGGCGGGAGGAGCCGGCGCACCACGACGCGCGGGGTGAGCTCGACGCCGAGCGAGGCGGCGGGCAGCTCCTTCAGCTCCTTCTTCTTGGCCTTCATGATCCCGGGCAGCGAGGCGAAGCGCGGCTTGTTGAGCCGCAGGTCGACCGTCACCACGGCGGGGAGGGCGAGCTCGAGCGTCTCCAGGCCGCCGTCGATCTCGCGGGCCACGGTGAGGCGCGCGCCGTCGGCCGAGCGCAGGAGGCCCGGGCGCCGCGCCTGCTCCGCCTCGCCCTCCAGGCTCTCCTTCTTGGAGGCGCAGGTGGCCTGCGGCCAGCCGAGCCGGCCGGCGAGCAGCTGGCCGGTCTGGTTCTGGTCGTCGTCGACCGCCTGCTTGCCGAGGAGGACGAGGTCGGGCGCCTCGCGCGCCGCCACCTGCTCGAGGAGCGCCGCGGCCCCGCCCGGATCGAGCGGGCCGTCGTGCCGGACGAGCACCGCCCGGTCGGCCCCCATGGCGAGCGCGCCGCGCAGCTCGGTGGCCGCCCGCTCGCTGCCGATGGAGACGACCACCACCTCGCCCCCGTGGGCCTCCTTCAGCCGCAGCGCCTCCTCGACGGCGATCTCGTCGAAGGGGTTGAGCTTGTAGTTGACGCCGTCGGTGACGATGCCGGAGCCGTCCGGCTTCACCAGGATGCGCGACTCGGGGTCCTCGACGCGCTTGGCCGTGACCAGGATCTTCATGGGGTCGGTCCTCTAGGCCGGGCGCATGTCGCCGGTCTTGCGGTAGCGGGTGTGGAAGCCGAACGCCTCCTCCAGCAGGTGCGGCGAGTGGCGCCCCTCGTTGGCCGCGTAGGCGCGGGCGAAGTAGTCGCGCAGCAGCGGCCGGTAGTCCGGGTGGGCGCACCTCTCGATGATCTCCTTCGCCTTCTGCTTGGGGCTCTTCCGGCGCAGGTCGGCGAGGCCGTACTCGGTCACGATGGCGGTGACGTCGTGCTCGGTCGAGTCGATGTGGCTGGCGAAGGGGACGATGGCCGAGATCTTCCCGTCCTTGGCCGTCGAGGGGGACATGAAGATCGAGTAGGCCGAGTTGCGGGCGAAGTCGCCCGAGCCGCCGATGCCGTTCTCGATCCCCTTGCCGACGATGTGGGTCGAGTTGACGTGGCCGTAGATGTCGGCCTCGACGAAGCCGTTCATGGCGATGCAGCCGAGCCGCCGGATCACCTCGGGGCTGTTGGAGATCTCCTGCGGCCGCAGGATGATCTGCTTGCGGTACTGGTCGATCTTCTTGTTGAAGCGGACCTGGCCCTCGGGCGAGACCGAGAAGGCGGTGGCCGACGCCGCGGTGAGCTTCCCGGAGTCGAGCATGTCGAGCATGCCGTCCTGGATCACCTCGGTGTACGAGATCATCCGGTCGAACGGCCCCTCGTTGAGGCCGACCAGCACGGCGTTGG
>DASTGK010000264.1:0-5660 GCA_035719085.1 Anaeromyxobacteraceae bacterium | reverse complement strand
ATGAGCTTGTTGATGGTCTCGATCATGTGGACCGGGATGCGGATGGTCCGGGCCTGGTCGGCGATGGCGCGGGTGATGGCCTGCCGGATCCACCAGGTGGCGTAGGTCGAGAACTTGTAGCCGCGCTTGTACTCGAACTTGTCGACGGCCTTCATGAGGCCGATGTTCCCCTCCTGGATCAGGTCGAGGAACTGCAGGCCGCGGTTGGTGTACTTCTTGGCGATGGAGACGACGAGCCGGAGGTTGGCCTCCACCAGCTCGGTCTTGGCCTTCTCGGCCTTGCGCTCGCCTTCCAGGATGGTGCGGTAGGTCCGGCGCAGCTCCTCCACCGGCACCTCGGCCTCCTCCTGGACGCGCAGCACCTTGCGGACGGCGGTGCGCACGGCGCGGTCGAGCTCGTCGACGTCGTCGAGCTTCACGCCGAGCCGCTTGGCCAGCTTCTTCCGCCCGGCCTCGTCGCCGCGGGCCTCGCGCAGCAGCTTCTTCAGCTCGCGGACCGGCACCTCGGTGCGCCGCTCGCAGTCGTAGAGCTCGCGCTCCGCCTCCTCGACCCGCTTGATGAAGCCCTTCAGCTTGAAGACGATCCGGTCGATCTGCTTCTTGTTGATCTGGACCGCCTCGAGGTGCTCCATCATCTGCGCCTCGACGTCGCGGATGTCCTGGCGCAGCTCCTTGCGCTTCTGGTCCGAGACCTTCTTGGTCTCGATGGTCTCCTTGATGCGGGCGACGTCGCGCTCCAGCTTGGCGATCCGGTCGATGTGCTTCAGCACCGTCTCGACCTTGCGCTCCTCCTCCTTGGGGATGCGCGGCTTCTCGGGCTCGGCGGGGGCCTCGCCGGGGATGGCCTCGCCCTCGGGCGCGGCCTCCACCTCCTCGACCTCCTCCTCCTCGGCCTCGGCCTCGCCCTGCGACTCGTCCCCCTGGTCCTTGATGATCTCGCGGACCCGGATCTTGCCCTTCCGCAGCCGCTCGCCCAGGTCGAGGATCTCGCGGATGGCGATGGACGACGAGAGCACCGCCGCCAGGATCTCCTTCTCGCCCTCCTCGATGCGCTTGGCGATCTCCACCTCGCCCTCGCGCGTCAGCAGCGAGACCGACCCCATCTTCCGCAGGTACATGCGGACCGGGTCGTTCGACTTGCCGTAGCCGGGATCCTCCTCCTCCTCCTCCTTCTCCTCCTTGTCGTCCTTCGACTCGGGCTCCGGCGGCTTCTCCGGGAGCTTCATCTTCGAGGCGTCGTCCACCACCTCGATGTCGTGCTCGCCGAACATCGACATGACGTCGTCGATCTGGTCGGAGGCGATGTCGGACGGCAGGGCGTCGTTCACCTCGTCGTAGGTGAGGAAGCCCTTCTCGCGGCCGCGCTCCATGAGCGCCTTCACCTCGGACCGCTCGGTGATGTCGCTCATGTCGTCGGCGGGGAACTTGGCGTCCTCGTCGAGGTCCTCGTCCTTGTCGGTGGCGGCGACCTCGCCGTCGTCCGCCTCCTCGTCGCCGTCGTCCGGCTCGGCCACCGGCGGCGCGCCGCGGCGCAGCTTGACCGGCTTCTCCTCCGGCGGCGGGGCCTCGGCCTTCTTGCCCTTCTTCAGCTTCTCGGCCTCGGCCGCCTTGTCCGGCTTGGCGGCCTTGGCCGGCGCCTTGGCCCCCTTGTCGGCGTGGGCGGCGTGGGCCGCCTTGGCGGCCGGCTTGTGGGCCGCGGCCGGCGCCGGGGCCGGGCGCCCCTTCGACCGGACGATGGGGGGCCGGGCCGCGCGCGCGTCCTTCTTCGCCTTCGGGGCCTTGGTGGGCTTCTTCGACATGTTCGACGACTCCCTTGGACTGCGATGCGATCTCGTTTCCTAACGGCGTCCCGCCCCGCGAGCCCGGCCAACCGGCGCCGGCGGGGCGCCCCCTCAGCCGGGCGCGGCCAACGTCCGCAGGCGCTTCTCCAGGTCCGACCGCCGCCGGGCGGCCACCTGCGCCTTCACGACCAGCTCCTCGGGCACCGGCGAGCCCTGCTTGGCGATGAGCGCGTGGAGCCGCGCCTGCTCGGTCACCACCGCCTCGATGCTGGCCTGCACGCAGGCCCGGCGCAGCTGCTTCTCGGCGGCCGGCCGCTCCACCCCGCCCGGCCCGCACAGCGCGCGGATGCGCCGCAGCGCCGGCTCGTCGGCGGCCGAGGCGAGCCGGGCGAGTGCCGCGTCGAGCCCGAGCGGCTCCCGGACGAGATCGCGGGCCAGGTCGGCGAGCGGCCCGGGCGGCAGGAGGCCGGGCAGGTTCTCCTCCTCGGCCACCGGGCCGAGCTCCGGGAAGGCGGCGAGGAGGCCGAGCGCGTCGGCGGCGGCGCCCGGGAGGACGGCGCGGACGCGGGCGGTCGAGCCGGGCAGCGGCTGCGAGGGCTGCGCCCCGCGCGGGTCGGGCCGGAAGGGTCGGCGGGCCGGCCTCGGCGGCGCCTCGCTCCGCCCCTGGTACTCGGGCGGCGTGTCGTCGTCGGCCAGGTCGGGCGGCGGCTCGTCGTGGCGCGGCGGGCGGGCGCCGGAGAGCTCGGCCCGGAGCGCGGCGGCGTCGAGCTCGAGCTTCTTCGCGATGACGTCCTCGAAGGTGGTGCGCGCCAGCCCCTCCGGCACGAGCCGCACGTACGGGGCGAGCTCCGCCACCGCGGCGAGCTTGGCCTCGAGGGCGGCGGCGCCGGGGCGCGGGCCGCAGGCCTTCTCCACCGCCCGCTCGACCAGGAACTGCGAGAGCGGCTGGGCGGCGGCGAGCAGCGCCTCGACGCCGGCGCGCCCGTGGGCCCGGGCGTAGTCGTCCGGGTCGGTCTTGCCCCCGTCGGCCGGGAGGACGGCCACCTTGCCGGCCACGCCGGAGGGGAAGAGGGCGGCGGCCGCCTTGGCCGGCGCCGCCAGGCCGGCCACGTCGCCGTCGAACAGGACGGTGACCTCGCGGCAGTCGCAGCGCTTGAGGAGCTCCACGTGCTCCGGCGTCAGCGCCGTGCCGCAGACCGCCACGGCGTTCTTCACGCCGGCCTGGTGCAGCCCGATCACGTCGAAGTAGCCCTCCACCAGCACCGCGGCGCGGGTGCGCCGGATGGCCTCGCGCGCCAGGTCGAGCCCGTAGAGGACGCGGCTCTTCTTGTAGAGCAGGGTCTCGGGGGTGTTGATGTACTTGGCACCCTTCTCCTCGCCCAGCGCCCGGCCGCCGAACCCGATGACCAGCCCGTCGAGGGCGGTGATGGGGAACATGAGCCGCTGGCGGAACCGGTCGTAGCTCCGCCCGTCGTCCTTGGTGACGAGGAGGCCCGCCTTCTTGAGCGCCGCCTCGCCGATGCCCTTCGCCTTCAGCCGCCGGGACAGGTCGTCCCAGCCCTGCGCCGCCACCCCCAGGCGGAACGCCTTCACCTGCTCCCCGTCCACCCCGCGCGACGCGAGGTAGGCCCGCGCCGCCTCGCCGTGCCGGCTCGCCAGCCGCGCCGCCCAGTAGCGGGCGGCCACGTCGTTGGCGCCGGCCACCTCGCCCCGCTCCTGCCGGCGCTGGCGCGCCTCGGCCGACTCCTTGGCGTCGGCCTCCGGGATCTCGACGCCCACCTCGGCCGCGAGCTCCCTCACCACCTCGGGAAACTCCTTGCCCTGCAGCTTCTGCAGGAACGTGAAGACGTTGCCGTACTCACCGCAGCCGTAGCACTTGTAGTGCTTGTCCTCGGTGTAGACGTGGAAGCTCGGCGTCCGCTCCCCGTGGAAGGGGCAGTTCCCCTTCCACGTCCTGCCGGCCCGGCGGAGCTCCACGTGGCGGCCGATCACCGCCACCACGTCGACCCGGGCCTTGATCTCCTCGATGACCTCGTCGGGGATCAGGACCGCTCCCCCCCGCGGCGCCTACTTGCCGGCCAGGCGCGCCTTCACCAGCTCCGAGACCAGCTTGCCGTCCGCCTTGCCCTGGACGTCGGGCATGAGGGCCTTCATCACCGCCCCCATGTCCTTGGGCCCCTGGGCGCCCACCTTGGCGACCGCCGCCTCGACGAGCGCCTTCACCTCGGCCTCGGCGAGCTGCGCCGGGAGCCAGGTCTGGAGGACGGCGATCTCCGCCTCCTCCTTCGCGACCAGGTCCTGCCGGTTGCCGGCCCGGTACTGCTCGACCGAGTCCTTGTGCCGCTTGATCTCGGAGGCGACGACCTGCAGCACGCCCGCGTCGTCGAGCGGCTTCATCACCTCGATCTCGCGATACTTGATGGCGCTCTTGAGCATCCGGACGACGGAGAGCTTCACCGCGTCCTTGTCGCGCATCGCCGCCTTCAGGTCGGCGTCGAGCTGGTCCTTGAGCGCCATGGCCGTGTCCCGGTGCGCGTCCTAGTAGGACTTGCGCGACTTCTTCATGGCGCGCTTCTTGGCGGCGAGGGCCTTCTTCTTCCGCTTCACGCTCGGCTTCTCGTAGTGCTCGCGCTTGCGGATCTCCGAGAGGATGCCCGCCTTCTCGCACTGCTTCTTGAAGCGCTTCATCGCGTTCTCGAAGGACTCGCCTTCCTTGACACGCACTCCGGTCATTCGGTTCCTCGGGCTCTTTCTCGACGGGTTGGAACGGGTCGCCACGAAAGCGCAAAGCCGGGCACCGTGGGTACCCGGCTTCCGCGCGCGGTTGAAGGGGGGCTCTTAGAAAGATTCCCGTCCTTTGTCAAGGGGTTCCGGGCGGCTTGGGGGCGTGGCGATCCTCCAGGACCCGGTACACCTCGGCCGGTGTCACCCCGGCCGACGCCAGCACCACGAACAGGTGGTAGACGAGGTCGGCCGCCTCGAGCGCCAGGTGCTCCCTGGTGTCCTGGCCGGCGAGGAGCCCCTGCTGGGCCTCCACCACCTCGTAGGCCTCCTCGACTACCTTGCGGCGGGCCTTGGCCGGCGCCGCGAGGAGCTTGCGGGTGTAGCTGCCGGTGGCGGCCGGGTCGTCCCGGCGGGCCTCGATGGTGCTCCAGAGCGTGGCGAGGAAGCGCTCGTCGGCCATGCGATCTCCTGGGTGGTGAAGAAGCAGCTCTTGGCCCCGGTGTGGCAGGCGGGCCCCTCCTGGCGCAGGACGTAGAGCACGGCGTCGCCGTCGCAGTCCACCGCGACCTTGGAGACCTGCTGCACGTGGCCGGAGGTGTCGCCCTTGCGCCAGAGCTCCTGGCGGCTGCGCGACCAGTAGGTGCCGCGCCCGGTGGCGAGCGTCTCGTCGAGCGCCGCGCGGTTGGCCCAGGCGAGCATGAGGACGGTGCCGTCCTCCTCCTGGGCGACCACCGGGACGAGGCCGCGCTCGTCGAACTTGACGAGGTCGAGCACCGAGCTCGCGGCCACGCTGTCGGCCTCGAGGTCGCTGCGGGCGGCCGGGTCGGGCCTGGGGGCCGGCGGCCGGCGCGGGAGCGGGGCCGGACGAGGGGCGCGGGCCTTCTTCGGAGCGGCCTTCGGGGCGGTCCTCGCGGCCTTGGCCTTGGGGGCGGCCTTCTTCGCGGGGGCCGGCCGCTTCGGGCGAGCGGGTGTGCGGGCGGGGCGGGGGCTCATGGACGCACCTCGAAGCCGCGGGCGCGCAGGTAGGCCTTGGCCTCGCCCACCGTGTGCTTCCCGTCGTGGAAGATGGAGGCGGCGAGCGCCGCGTCGGCGAAGCGGAGCCCCTCGGCCAGGTGCTCGAGCGTGCCGACGCCGCCCGAGGCGATGACCGGGACG
>DASTGK010000263.1:0-5108 GCA_035719085.1 Anaeromyxobacteraceae bacterium | reverse complement strand
CTCACCATCGTGCGCAAGCCGGGCAAGCTCCCCTGGCGCACCATCCGCGAGGCCTACGCCCTCGAGTACGGCGAGAACGTCCTCGAGCTGCACGAGGACGCCTTCAGGCCGGGCGACCGGGTGCTGGTGGTGGACGACGTGCTCGCCACCGGCGGCACGGCCGAGGCGGTGGGCCGGCTCGTCGAGCGGCAGCGGGCCACGCTCGTCAGCTACTCCTTCGTCGTCGACCTCTCCTTCCTCGGCGGCGCCCGCAAGCTCGGCGAGCAGAAGGTCCACGCGCTCCTGCGGTTCTGACGCGCGCCCGGCGCGCTACATCGCCAGGCCGCCGTCGACGTCGACGCAGCGGCCGTCGAAGTAGTCGCACTCGACGACGAAGCGGACGGCGCGCCAGATGTCCTCGGGCGTGCCGATCCGCCCCACCGGCACCGCCGCCACCAGCGCGTCGCGCGCCTTCTGGTTCATGCCGCGCGTCATGGGCGTCTCGATCATGCCGGGCGCCACCGCCCCGACGCGCACGCCGAGCGGGCCGAATTCGCGCGCCCAGGTGACGGTGTTGGCGGCGAGCGCCGCCTTGGCCGCCACGTAGCTGGACTGGCCGCGGTTGCCGTGGCAGGCGATCGACGAGATGTTGACGACGACGCCCGGCCGCGTCCCGGCGCGGGCCATGGCCGCCACCACCTCGCGCGCCATGAGCGTCGCGCCGGTGAGGTTGACCGCCAGCACCGCGTCCCAGTCGGCGCGGGCCAGCGTCGTCACCTCGCCGGTGGTCCGGTCCTTCTTCACGAGCAGGCCGTCGCGCAGGATGCCGGCGTTGTTGACGAGGGCGTTCAGCCCGCCGAGCTCGCCCGAGGCCCAGGCCACGAAGGCGGCCACGTCGGCCTCGTCGGTCACGTCGAGCCGGCGGCGCGCCACGCCGGCCGGCAGGGCGTCGAGCCCGGCCGCGTTCACGTCGCCCGCCGCCACCCGGGCGCCCGCCTCGTGGAGGCGCGCGGCGAAGTGGGCCCCCATTCCCTGGGCGGCGCCGGTCACGATGACTCGCAGGTCGCGGAGCTCCATGGCTCGTCCTTTCGGCGGCGCGTCGCCGCTCCCCCGATTGAACCACGCCGGCGCCCGCGGGCCGGCGGCGCAGGCGGGGCGCGCCGGGCGTCGGGGGACGTCGCCGGGCGGCTCCGCGGGGCGGGGTGGCCGGTGACCCGCCGATGACACGGGCCCCGTAGGCTCCGGTGCGTGTCCCCCTCCGCCGCCACCTGCCTCGCACCGGCCGACCTCGCCGGCGCCGACGCCCCGGGCGTCGTGGACGGGCCGGCCCTGCTCGGGGCCCTGCTGCGCGGCGAGCCGCTGCCGCCCCTCGACGTGGCGGTGGTGCTCTGCAGCCGCGGCGGCGGCCTCGAGTGCGCCCGGGCGCTCAACCGGCGCGGCCTCTCGGTGACG
This sequence comes from Anaeromyxobacteraceae bacterium, assembly GCA_035719085.1. Classification (GTDB taxonomy): domain Bacteria; phylum Myxococcota; class Myxococcia; order Myxococcales; family Anaeromyxobacteraceae; genus JADKCZ01. Next base: position 3,677 of record DASTGK010000263.1, on the reverse strand, counting down.
CTCGTGTGTCGCTGCGACGGCGGCGATCCGTTCGCCTGCGACGCCGCCCTGGAGGCGGCGCGGCGCGAGGGGATCGAGGTGGAGCGGGGCGCCCGGCCTGCCGAGGTGATCCGGCGCGGCGGCCGCGCCCGCTGGCTGCGGCTGGTGCGCCAGCGCCCCGGCGACGAGTTCGTCCTCCCGGCCGACCTCGTCGTGGTGCCGGGCCCCGAGCGCGCGTAGCCCCGGCGCGCTACGGCGCGGCGCCGATCCCCATCACCCGGTAGGCCCAGCGGAAGGTCTCGGGCGAGACGGCCGTCTGCCAGAAGCCGGTGGCGCTCGCCAGCGCGAAGGCGCCGAGCATGACGCCCACCACCGCCGCCGGCAGGAGCCAGGGCGGCAGGCCGCGCCGACCCTTGCGCGTGAGCGTGAGGCAGTCCTGCGAGCCGCAGGCGGCCACGCAGGAGAGGCAGCCGGTGCACTCCGAGGAGAGGACGCGCAGCTTCGAGTGGACCTGGATCTCGGCCGGGCAGGCGCGCGTGCAGGCGCGGCAGTCGGTGCAGGCCTCCGGGTCGCGCCGCACCGAGAGCGGCGAGAGGAGGCCGGCGAGGCCGAGCAGCGCGCCGTAGGGGCAGAGCCAGCGGCACCAGGCGTGCTTCACCACCAGCGAGAGGGCGGCCAGGAACCCGAAGACGGCGAGGGCGGTGGCCGAGGGGGAGCGGAAGAACTCGAGCATCTTCGCGTCGGCCACCAGGTTGAAGGGGGCACGCAGGAAGCCGGCCACCGCGTCGAGCGGCATCTGGACGAAGACCGTCACCACGAAGAAGGCGAGGAGCAGGACCTTGAGGCCGGAGAGCGGCAGGTCGAGCCAGCGCGGCACGGCCGGCCAGCGGCGGCGCCAGAGCGTCCGGCGGCCGAGCGCCTCGAGGGCCCGCTCCACCGTGCCGACCGGGCAGACCCAGGCGCAGAACCCCTTGCGCGCGGCGAAGGCGGCGCCCACCGCGGCCAGCAGGATGGTGAGGCCGGCCGGGTGGACCTCGTCCCAGTAGCCGGTGGCGAGGAGGCGGCGCAGGCCGACGAGCGCGGCGATGGGGAGGAAGCCCTCCACCGCCGGCGGGCGCGACGCGGTGATGGGGCCGTCGCCCGCCGCCTGGCCGGCGAAGCGGACGAACTCCCAGCCGACGAGGACGAGGAAGGCGAGGTAGGCGAGCTGCACCGCCCAGCGGAGGCGGGGCAGGGCGCGCCAGGGGTTCTTCCAGCGCGGCGGGGCGGCGGGGGCGGTCGGTGCGGGGGCGTCGGGCGAGGCGGGAGCGGTGGAGCGCGCTGCGTCGTTCGTCATGCGCGGCGGAACCTAGCGCGGGATCGGGCGCGGCTCAAACCACTCCGCCCCACATTGCTGAACGCCTTTTTCGCCCCGGCCGCTCCGTTCTGGGACAATGGGGCGGTGACGGCCTCCATCCGGCTGAAGCTCATCGTCCCGCTCGTCGGTGGCCTGGCGCTCATCGCCGTGTCGACCGCCGTGCTCATGCGCTTCGTCCACCAGCGGGCGGTCGACCAGGCCGCCGAGCACGAGGTGGAGCAGGCCTCCGAGGCGCTCGCGGCGCAGGAGGCGCAGGAGATCGACCGGCTCACGGCGCTGCTCGAGGCGCTCGCCACCGACCGGGCGCTGGCCGACGCGCTGCAGCGGCAGGACAAGGCGGCGCTGCTCGCCGAGGCGCGCCCCGTCTTCGAGCGGCTGCGCGACGAGCACGGCGTCACCCACTGGTACCTCTACGGCCCCGACGTCTCGCAGGGCGTCCTCCTGCGCGTCCACCGGCCGGAGCTCGGGGGCGACGTGGTGCGCCGCCCGACGCTGCGCCGCGCCGTCGAGACCGGCCAGACGGCGAGCGGGCGCGAGCTCGGCCGCACCGCCTTCGCGGTGCGCGTGGTCCGGCCCTGGCGGCTCGACGGCAAGCTCATCGGCTACGTCGAGCTCGGCACCGACCTGCACACCTTCCTCACCCGCCTCAAGCGGATGACCGACGACGAGTACGGCCTGCTGCTCGACAAGCGGGAGCTCGAGCCGGCCGCCTGGGCGCTCGTCACCGGCCACCCGGAGCGCTGGGACGACCGGCCGGAGCTGGTGGCCGTCGCCTCGACCGACGGGCGCGAGGAGATCTTCGCCGGCCTGGGGCGCGTCGCCGACATCCCCCCGCGGCCGGCGCTCCTGCAGCGGCTGGTCCGCGACGGCCGCACCCTGACGCGCGCCGCCTTCCCGCTCCGCGGCGACGGGGGCAAGGTGATCGGCGCGGTGACGGTGCTCCACGACATCACCCCGCTCCTCGCCGGCGCCGACCAGATCCGGGTGCGGGTGGTGATCGTGGTGGTGCTGCTCGCGGCGGCGCTGGCGGCGCTCGTCATCTTCCTGCTCGAGACGCTGGTCTTCGACCGGATCGAGCGGATGAGCAAGTCGCTCGAGGAGCTGCCGGACCGGCTGGCCCGCGGCGAGTACCACCGGGTGGAGCTGGTCCCGCGCGCCGACGACGAGATCGGCCGGTTCGAGGCCTTCCTCGACCGGGCCATCATGGCCATCGGCTCGTTCGTGACCGACGCCCGGCGCGTGCCGACGGGCCGCCACCCGACGGTCCGGCGGATCGACCGGGACGAGCCCTGAGGGCGGCGGCGGGACGCCCCAGACGCGACCGCGGGCCGCAGGCCCCCCTCACCCGGCGGCGGGAGTAGGATCCTCCCCGCAGGACACCTCGAGCGAGGAGGACACCATGGCGCGCGCGGACTGGAAGCGGATCCTCTGCCCCATCGACTTCTCCGACGCGTCGCGCTCGGCGCTCGAGACCGCGGCCGACCTGGCCCGGCGCAGCGGCGCCTCGCTCACGCTCTTCCACGCCTACCCGGTGCCCGGCTACACCTTCCCGGACGGCTCCTTCGTCGCCTCCTCGAAGATGCTGGAGGAGCTGGCCGACCAGGCGAAGCGCCACCTCGACGAGTGGAAGGGGATCGCCACCGGCCTCGGCGTCGCGTCGGTCGACGCCGCCACCGCGGTGGGCGAGCCGGCCCACGAGATCGTCGCCTTCGCCAAGGAGAAGGGGAGCGACCTCGTGGTGGTCGGGACCCACGGCCGGACCGGGCTGCAGCACGCGCTCATGGGATCGGTGGCCGAGCGGGTCGTCCGCAAGGCCCCCTGTCCCGTGCTGACGGTGCGGCCGTCGTAGCGGAGGCGGCCCTCCAGGGGCGGTTGGCAGCGCCCCGGGCGTGTCACTATCTGAGAGCACCTACCCTGGAGACCTCATGGCCGACCTGACGACCGACTACCTGGGCCTCAGCCTCCCCAGCCCGCTCGTGGTGGCATCCTCGGCGCTGTCCAACCGGGTGGAGAACCTGGAGGCAGCCGAGGGGCACGGCGCCGGGGCGGTGGTGCTCCGCTCGCTCTTCGAGGAGCAGCTCGAGGCCTCCAACACCGCGCTCGAGGAGGCGATGGCGCGCGGCGCCGACTCCAACCCGGAGGCGCGCACCTACTTCCCGCCGCAGCGGGTGGGGCCGCACGAGTACCTCTCGCTCGTGGAGCGGGCCAAGAAGGCGCTCGACATCCCGGTGATCGCCAGCCTCAACTGCTGCGCCCCGGGGAGCTGGACCGGCTACGCCAAGGAGATCGCCTCGGCCGGCGCCGACGCGCTCGAGGTGAACCTCTACGCGGTGGAGGCCGA
>DASTGK010000262.1:0-2966 GCA_035719085.1 Anaeromyxobacteraceae bacterium | reverse complement strand
CGTCGTGCGCGGCGGCCCGGCTCGCCTGGGCCTCGAGCCCCGGCGCCAGCACCGTGTCGAGGTGCAGGTCGGCGAGGAGCGTCGGGTCGACGCGCGCGGGCGGCGGCGCGCCGGTGCCGTTCACCGTCACCGTGGCCGTGGTGTGGTCCGGGCCGCCCTGGTTCAGGAGCACCACCGCCAGCCGCTCGGTCGGGCCGAGCGCCGGCACCTGCACCGTGAGCGTGTCGCAGCCGCCGAAGGCCGCGGCGTCGAGGTGCTGGACGTCGCCGGTCATGCTCACCGGCGCCGGCGAGCAGAAGCGGCCGGACTTGGCGCCGTTGCCGCAGCCGGCGAGGGCGAGCGCGGCGAGGGCGGCCGCGAGGATCGGGGTGCGCTGACGACCTACCGCCGGGGGCGTGGGCATCCGGGTCACCTAGCCGGTGGCCCGGAGCCTGTCAAACGACCCGGGGGTGCGGCGCGGACGCCGCGACCCGCGCGAGGGAGGCGCGCTACTCGAGGGCGTCGAGCCAGCCCTGGAGCCGCGCCGCCACCTGCGCCGGCGTGAACCCGTAGTGCTCGGCGAGCGCCTTCTCCGGCGCCGAGGCGCCGAAGCGGTCGATGCCGATCACCAGGCCGTCACGGCCGACCAGCTTCCACCACTCCACGCCGACGGCCGCCTCGATCGCGGCGGCGGGCAGGCCCGGCGGGATCACGGCGTCGCGCCACTCGGCCGGCTGGGCCTCGAAGCACTGGAGGCAGGGCATCGACACGAGGCGGCCGAGCCGGCCCTGCTGCGCCAGCAGGTCGAGCGCGGCGGCGGCGAGCGGCACCTCGCTGCCGGTGGCGATCACGGTGAACGTCGCGCCCGCCGGGGCGCGCACCACGTAGCCGCCCTTGGCCGCGGCGTCGGGGTCGAAGCCGCCGTCGCGCACCACCGGGGCGAGCTTCTGCCGGGTGAGGATGAGGCCGGTCGGGCCGTCGCGCCGGGTGAGGGCGTGGGCCCAGGCCACCGCCGTCTCCTCGCCGTCGACCGGCCGGACCACGTGCAGGTTGGGGATGACGCGCAGCGCGGAGAGGTGCTCGATGGGCTGGTGGGTCGGCCCGTCCTCGCCGAGGAAGATCGAGTCGTGCGTCCAGACGTAGATCGACTGGAGCTTGGAGAGCGCCGCCAGCCGCACCGCCGGCCGCATGTAGTCGGCGAACTGCAGGAAGGTGGCGGTGAAGGGGATGAAGAGCCCGTCGTAGGCGAGGCCGTTGGCGATGGCCCCCATGGCGTGCTCGCGGATGCCGTAGTGGACGTTGCGCCCGTCCGGCTTCTCCGGCGAGAACCCGCCCGCCCCCTTGATGTCGGTGAGGTTCGACTCGGCCAGGTCGGCCGAGCCGCCCACCAGCGCCGGGACGATGGGCGCGGCGCGGTTGATGGCCGCCGCCGAGAGCTTGCGGGTGGCGTCGGCGGCCGGGCCGGCCTCGAGCAGCCGCTCCTGGATGCGCGCCGGGACCCAGCGGGCCACGTGGGCGTCGAGCAGCGCCGACTCGGCCGGGTTCTGCGCCCGCCAGGCGTCGGCCTGCTCCTGCCAGGCGCGCCGCTGCACCTGCCTCTCGGCCACCACCTGGCCCCAGTACTGGCGCACGTCGTCGGGGACGAGGAAGCGCGGCTCGAGCGGCCAGCCGAGCCGCTCCTTGGTGAGCTTCAGCTCCTCCTCGCCGAGCGGCGCGCCGTGGGCCGCCGACTTGCCGGCCTTGTTGGGCGAGCCGAAGCCGATGGTGGTGCGCACCCGGATGATGGAGGGGCGCGGGTCGGCCTTGGCCGACTCGATGGCCTTGTGGATCCCCTCGTGGTCGCGCCCGTCGACGTGCTGGACGTGCCAGCCGTACCCCTCGAAGCGCTTGGTCACGTCCTCGCCGGCGAAGGTGATGCTGGTCTTGCCGTCGATGGTGATCTCGTTGTCGTCGTAGAGGTAGACGAGCCGGCCGAGCTTGTGGTGGCCGGCGAAGCTGGCCGCCTCGGCCGCCACGCCCTCCATGAGGTCGCCGTCGGAGACGATGGCGTAGGTGAAGTGGTCGGCCACCGGGTTGCCGGGGCCGAGCTTGGCCGAGAGCATGGCCTGGCCCATGGCGAAGCCGACGCCGTTGGCGAAGCCCTGGCCGAGCGGCCCGGAGGTGATCTCGACGCCGGGCAGGTGGCCGAACTCCGGGTGGCCGGCGGTGCGCGAGCCGAGCTGGCGGAACTTCTTCAGGTCGTCGAGCGTGCAGTCGAACCCGGCCAGGTGGAGCAGCGAGTAGAGCAGCATCGAGCCGTGGCCGGCCGAGAGCAGGAAGCGGTCGCGCCCCAGCCAGCGCGGGTCGTCCGGGTCGAAGCGCAGGTGGCGCGTCCAGAGGACGAAGGCCATGTCGGCCGCGCCCATGGGCATGCCGGGGTGGCCGCTGTTGGCCTGCTGCACGCCGTCGGCGGCGAGCATGCGGATGGTGTTGACGGCCTTCTCGACGAGGGCGGGGCTCGCGCTGGGCACTGCTTCCTCCGTGGTGACCTTCAGGGGCGCCGGGGGGCGCGGGGGCGCAGATTCGCCAATCGCGGCGGGGAGATCAAGTGCCGCGCCCGCCGGGCAGGAAGAGCGCCAGGACGAGCCCCCCGGCGAGGAGGCCGGCGATCGGCCAGGCGACGTAGAGCAGGGCCGGCGCGGCCACGAGCGCCACGCCGGCGGCGAGCCGCCAGCGCGGATCGGGGATGAGGGCGAGGAGCCGGAAGGCCGAGCCGGTGGCCAGGAGGCCGCCCTCGCCGTCGCCGCCCCCGCCGGGCCACTCGACCCGCGGCGCGCCCCAGCCCGCCCCGCCGAGCCCCTCGCGCGCGAGCCGCCGCCGCTCGGCGTCGCCCACCTCGCGCGCCAGCGTCTCGGCCGCCTCCCGCCGCGCCCTGGCCACCTCGGCGGCGTCGGCCTCGAGCGCCGCCTGGCGGGCCGCGTGCTCGCGCGCCTCCACCTCGCCCTGCG
>DASTGK010000261.1:0-2717 GCA_035719085.1 Anaeromyxobacteraceae bacterium | reverse complement strand
TGCCCACAAGCGCGGCGTGATCCATCGCGATCTGAAGCCCCACAACGTCGGGCGGGCGGCGCCCGCGGGGTGGGGGCGGGCGGGGCCACCGGCGTGCCGCAGTGGCCGCAGAACTTGAAGCCGGCCTGGAGCCGCGTGCCGCAGGCGGTGCAGAAGGCCTCCGGGGCTGGCCCCGGGGGCGGCGCGGCCGCCCGCAGGGGCTGACCGCAGTCGAGGCAGAACGAGAAGCTCGGGTCGTTCTCGCGTCCGCACCGCTCGCACTTCGCCGGCTTCGCCATGGGCGCATTTCGCCACGCGGCGGCCGGGGGGTCAACGCGCCGCGAAGGCGGGACGCGGCCGGACCGCTTGGCGGGACGGCTCGCGCCGCGAATGCGGGACGCGGCCGGACCGGCCCGCGCCCACGGTATGATGCCCGGCCATGCGCACCTGCCCCGAGTGCCGAGCGCCCATCGCCGAGGAGGCGCGCTTCTGCCCGACCTGCGGCGCCGCCGCCCCGGCCGCCGAGCCCGCCGACCCCATGGTCGGCGCCACCGTCAGCGGCAAGTTCAGGATCGAGGCGATGATCGGCCAGGGCGGCATGGGCAAGGTCTACCGGGCCCGCCACCTGACGCTCGACCGGCCGGTGGTGCTGAAGATGCTCCACCGCGCCTGGTCCGACGATCCCCAGATCGTGCAGCGGTTCCAGCGCGAGGCGCGCGCCGCCTCCCGGCTCAACCACCCCAACTCCATCGCCGTGCTCGACTTCGGCGCCGCCGAGGACGGCACGCTCTACATGGCCATGGAGCACCTGGGCGGGCGCGACCTGGCGCGGCTGGTGGCGGAGGAGTTCCCGCTCGGCGAGCGGCGCCTCGTCCGCATCGGCGCGCAGATCCTGTCGGCCCTGGCCGAGGCCCACGCCCAGGGGATCATCCACCGGGACCTGAAGCCCGAGAACGTGATGGTCGAGCCGCGGCGCGACGAGCCCGACTTCGTGAAGGTGCTCGACTTCGGCATCGCCAAGATCACCGCCGCCGCGCCGGACGAGCCGAAGCTGACGCAGGCCGGGCTGGTCTGCGGCACGCCCGAGTACATGAGCCCGGAGCAGGCGCGCGGGGCCGAGCTCGACCAGCGCAGCGACCTCTACTCGGTCGGCGTCATCCTCTACCAGCTGGCCACCGGCGAGCTGCCCTTCCAGTCCGACACGCCGGTCGGCTTCCTCACGAAGCACCTGGCCGAGATCCCGGTGCCGCCGCGCCAGCGCCGGCCCGACGTCTCGCCGGCGCTCGACGCCCTCATCCGCCGCGCCCTGGAGAAGGACCGGACGCGCCGCTTCGCCGACGCCGAGGAGATGCGGGCGGCCCTGCTCGCCTGCGCACCGGGTCAGGCGGCGCTGGCGGCGCCTGCGCCGTCGCCCGCGGCGCCCGCGCCCGCGCGAGGCACGACGCTCCAGGTCGAGGTGGTGGAGGAGGTGCCGTCGCCGGCGAAGCCGGTCGCGCGGTCGAAGGCGGCGCTCTTCGTCGGCGCGGCCGTGGTGGTCGCCGCCGTCGTCGCTGGCGCCGTGGTGCTGGGGGGGAAGGGGGAGAGCCCGGTGTCGGCGCAGGTCCCCACGCCGACCTCGACCTCGACCCCGACCCCGACCCCGACCCCGACCTCGACCCCGACCCCGACCTCGACCCCGACCTCGGAAGCACGCCCCCTCACCCCGGCCCTCTCCCCCGGTGGGGGAGAGGGGGGGAAGGCCACGGCCACGGGCACGGGCACGGGTACGGGTACGGGTACGGCCGCGGGTTCGGGTTCGGGTTCGGGTTCGGGTTCGGGTTCGGGTTCGGGCAGGCCTTCCGGGCGCGACCCGGCCCGGGCACGCGCGCTGGTCGCCCAGGGGGACGCGCTGCGCGCCACCCAGGACGTCCCCGGCGCCATCAAGGCCTACCTGGCGGCCGAGGCGGCCGACCCGGGCCTCGCGGAGGTGCAGAAGAAGCTCGGCCTCTGCTACCAGCTGCAGGGGGACGACCGGAAGGCGGCCGAGCGCTACCGGCGCTACCTCGCCACCGGCCCCGAGGACGCCGCCAAGGTGCGGCTCATCCTCGACACGCTGCAGTAGGCCGGGGGCCAGGCCCCGCTACTTCAGCTTCTCCTCCACCGACCGCATCTTGCCGGCGATGGTGTGCTCCTTGTCGCGCCGGTCGTCGATGCGGAGCGACGTGGAGACGCGCAGCGCACCCTGCGTGAACGGGTGCTCGTGCATGCGCCGGACGACCGCCAGGATCTCGTCCACGTCCCCCTCGATGATGGTCCCCATGGCCGTGAGCTGGTGGGTCAGGGTGGTCTCGCGGAGGATCCGCTCGACGCCGGCCACGTAGCGTGAGACGCTCGGCGTGCCGGTGCCGAGCGGCGTGATGGTCAGGAAGGCGACGGCCATGGCGTGGCTCCTCGGGGTCAGGCGACGGCGACGCGCAGCACCTCGCGCCCCAGCCGCAGGCCGTCGCCGTCGTGCAGCTCGCGCTCGGCGTGGGGCGGCACGCGCACGAAGGTGCCGTTGGAGGAGCCGAGGTCGCGCAGCCGGGCGCCGCCGTCGTGCTCCAAGGTCAGCTCGCAGTGGGCCTGCGAGAGGTGCGGGTCGTCGCCCAGGTTGATGGCGCAGCCGGCGCGGCCGATGGTGATCGACGGCCCGCCGCGCACGAAGAGGCGCCCGCCCACGCCGCCCTCGAGCCACTCCTCGACCACCGCCGAGGCGCCCG
>DASTGK010000260.1:0-5281 GCA_035719085.1 Anaeromyxobacteraceae bacterium | reverse complement strand
GCGCCGCCTCGAAGCGAGCGAGCCGGAGCCGGCGCCGACCGCCGTCCGCAGCGAGACGCCGGCCTCCGGGTTGACCGCGCCGCGCACCGCGCCGGCGAGGACGGTGCCGAACGGCACCATGGGGGCGGCCAGCTCGACGGCGCCGGCCACGCCGGCTGCCAGCGAGCGCGTGGCCCCCTGCAGCGCCGCCTCGAAGCGGGTGGGCGCGGTCTTGCGCTCGGTGGTGGGGGCGATGGTGATCGACTCGATCCGGTTCATGCGTGCATCCTCCGGCGCAGGAGGAGAGCAACCGGCGTGCCGGGTCGAGCGAGGGGCGGGATCGGCGCGTGCTCCGGCCTCTTCACGGTCGGCGGGGGTCGCCGGAGCTCGCGATGAAGGGCCGCGGCGTGGCCCGCGGGTCCGCGGAGTGGCCGCTGTACGGTCGGGCGGAGGGATAACGCCGCGGCGGCCCCCTCACCCCGGCCCTCTCCCCCGGTGGGGGAGAGGGAGAGGATCACAGGGGAGCCCGTGCTCGGTGCTGCGAGCAGCCCGGCGCGCGCCGAGGCCCGCGAGGAAGCGACCGCGCCGCGCAGCGTCAGCGGCGGAGCCCACCCGCGGCGAGCCACAGCGGCGGGGCGGCGCCCCTCACGTGCTACCCTCACCTAGTGCCCCGCCAGTACCTCCGCGCCCTCTGCGACGAGATCCTCGACGCCCAGAAGCCGATCAAGGTGCTGCGCGCCATCAACTGGGGGCCGCAGGTCCACGAGCGGTTCTTCAAGCAGGGGGCGCGCGAGCTGCCGCGGCCGGAGTACCCGCCGCTCGGCTTCGAGCCGGAGCAGAAGGTGCGCGAGCTCATCCGGCTGCGGAAGAAGATCCGCGGCCGCAACCCGGTGGAGGAGGTGCTCCGCCGCCGCTGCGACGAGTTCGCCGGCCTGGCCCGCATGCTCGGGGCGCGCGGCACGCGCCGCTTCTACGAGCTGTCACGCCGGCTCTACGGCGACCCGCGCGACCGCTTCCCGGACCACAACGCCGACAACCTGGCCATCGCCCGGCTCTGGGCCGCCCGGCCGCGCGCCCGCGACGAGGAGCCGACCTTCGACGCCGACGAGGCGGCGCGCCGCGTGGTCGAGCTGTGCAACCCGCTGCTCGGCGGCCACGTGCAGGTGGTGGTGAAGACGCGGCTCACCGCCAACGCCGCCGCCGGCGCCACCCGCATCACCATCCGCAAGGGGGCCCGCTTCTCCGAGCGGCAGGTGCGGGCGCTGGCCCACCACGAGGGGCTCTGGCACGTCCTCACCTCCATGAACGGCCTGCGCCAGCCGGTGCTGCCGGTGCTGGGGGTGGGGCTGCCGCGCTCGACCGAGTCGCAGGAGGGGGGCGGCATCGTCGCCGAGTTCCTCACCGGCAACATCACCGACGAGCGCTACATCGAGCTCGGCGAGCGGACCATCGCCGTCGACATGGCGGCCCGCGGCGCCGACTTCCTCGAGGTCTACCGGTACCTCCTGGCCCGCTTCCCGCCGCAGAAGGCGGCGCAGATGAGCGAGCGGGTCTTCCGCGGCGGCGTCGTCGAGGGGGGCGCCCCCTTCACCAAGGACGCCGCCTACCAGCGCGGCTACTGCCGCACCTTCAACTTCCTCCGCGCCGCCATCGAGCAGCGCGACCTCGACCTGGTGCGCGCCTTCCTGGCCGGCAAGATGAGCGTCGACGACGCCGAGCTGGTCCGCGACCTCATCGAGGAGGGGACCTGCGTCGGCCCGGTCTACCTGCCGGAGTGGTTCATCGACATCGACAAGCTCAACGCCATCTGCACCCACTCGGTGACGATGAACCGGTTCAGCCTGCCGTCGGTGTCGCGCTACTACGCGGCGCGCCGCCAGGCGGGGCGGCGCCGGCCCCCGGAGCCGGCCGGGCTCGTCCCGGCCGACTCGGAGGAGCGCCCGCCGCTCGTCGGGCTCGACGAGGGCGACCGCGAGTAGCGGATCACGACCAGTGGATCACCATGGCGACGATGCCGGCCACCAGGGTGACGGCCAGGATCGTCTTGGCGTGGAGCCGCAGCCGGGCCCGGGTGCGCCGCACGCGCGGGTGGGCGCGCACCACGCTCCAGCGGTCCAGCACCTCAAGCCGCAGGAGGGACGGTCGCATGGCCCACCTCCGGCGAGTACTTGATGGCGGCGACGCGGAAGATGCCGAGCACGAGCAGCAGCGCCGCGATGGCGGCCAGCAGGCCGCCGTCGATCTTGTGGTTGTAGAGGCCGATCATCACCTCGCGGACGAGGAAGACCACCGCCGCGTCGAGGATGAAGGTGATCTTGAGCCGGTGGGCCTCGAAGTACTCGACGATGCTCTTCAGGAGCTCGATCACCACGAACATCGAGAGGATGTCGGTGACCACGATGTCGAAGCCGCCGGTGATGTCCGGGCTCCTGTAGACGTGCCACAGGTCCACGAAGACCTTGGCCACGCCCATCATCAGGGCGATGATCGAGAGCGGGACGAGCAGCTTCACGATCCAGTCGGTGATGAGCTTGAAGAGCCTCGTCGCCGACGAGTCGATGGCCGCCCCGGCCTCCTTCATGTTCCACATCGAGACACCTCCTTGCAGGGGGTTCAGGGCGTTCGCCGCCCACCTCGGGCGACGGGGCATCAACGCATCGCGTCGCGGCGGATTCCCGCGGATCGCGTGACGATTTTGGAAGTCGCGTGATTCCGGCGGGATGCCCGAGTCAATCAGTCCAGATTTGCGGCCCGCCCGGGACTGGGGAGGCCCAGCGGCCTCACAGCCTCAGGGCACCGCCGGCGCCCCCTCGAGCCGCGGCTCGCTCGCCGCCTCGCGCAGCCCGGTGGCCCAGTCGATGGCCGCCGCCTGCGGGTTGCCGAAGGGGCGCCGGCGCACCTCGATGCGGTGGCCGCGCGCCTCGAGGGCGGCGGCGGTGGCGGCGTCGAGGCCGAACGGCTCCACCTGGATCGCGTCGGGCAGCCACTGGTGGTGAACTCGCGGCGCGCCGAGCGCCTCGTCGAGCGTCATCCGGTCGCCGAGCAGGTGCAGGAGCACCTGCGCCACGGTCGACGGGATGGTCGAGCCGCCGGGCGAGCCGACCGCCAGCACCACCCGCCCCTCCCCGTCGAAGACCAGCGTCGGCGCCATCGACGAGAGGGGCCGCTTGCCCGGCTCGACGCCGTTCACGCCGGTGCCGACGAGGCCGAAGGCGTTGGGCACGCCCGGCGCCTGCTCGAAGTCGTCCATCTGGTCGTTGAGCAGGCTGCCGGTGCCCGGCACCACCACGCCCGCGCCGAAGAAGGTGTTCACCGTGGTGGTGAGCGCCACGGCGTTCCCCTCGGCGTCCACCACCGAGACGTGCGAGGTGTGGGCGCCGCCCGGCTCGGCCGCCGGGGCAGGGGCGAGGTCGGCGGACGGCGTGGCGCGCGGGCCGACGGCGGCGCGCAGGGCCCGGTCGAAGGCGGGATCGACGAGCCGCCGCGCCGCCGCGTCGGCCGTGGGGAGGAAGGCCGGGTCGGCGAGCGTGCCGGCGCGCTCGGCGAAGAGCCGCTTCTCCACCTCCACGAAGGCGTGCAGGAAGGGCTCGGGCCGGTAGCCGCCGGCCGCGGGGTCGTCCGCCTCGAGCGCCTGCAAGAGGCCGATGACGATGGCGCCGCCGGCCGAGGGGGGCGGCATGCTGGCGATCTCGTGGCCCCGGTAGCGCCCGCGCAGCGGCTCGCGCTCGCGCGTCCGGTAGGCCGAGAGGTCGGCCGCGGTGAGGATCCCGCCCCGCGAGGCCACGGCCGCGGCGATCCGGGCGGCGAGCGGCCCGCGGTAGAAGGCCTCCGGGTCGCGCCCGAGGAGCCGGAGCGTGCGCGAGAGGTCGGGGCGGCGCAGGAGGTCGCCAGGGGCGTGCGGCGCGGGCGGCCCGCCCTTCACGGGCGCGAGGAACTCGCGCGCGGCGGCCGGGTCGGCGCGGAGCGCGTCGAGCGCCTCGGCGGCCGCGGCGGCGTGGTAGCGGCCGACGGCGAAGCCGCGCTCGGCGAGCCGCGCCGCCGGCTCCACCAGGCGCGGCAGCGGCAGCCGGCCGAAGCGGCGGGCCAGCTCGGCGTAGCCCTTCACGGCGCCCGGCACCGCCACCGCCAGGCCGCCCTCGCGCGAGCGGCGCGGCGAGGGCTGGCCGTCGACGAGGAACATGTCGCGCGTGGCGCCCGCCGGCGCCACCTCTCGGAAGTCGAGGACGGTGAGCCGCCGCTCGCGCGCCAGCCAGACGAGGGCGAAGCCGCCGCCGCCGATCCCGGAGCTCTCGTTCTGCACCACCGAGAGGGCGAAGGCGGCCGCCACCGCCGCGTCGACCGCGTTCCCCCCGGCGCGCAAGGCCTCGGCCCCGGCGGCGCTGGCGAGCGGGTGGGCGGTGGCGATCGCCCCCTTCGGCGAGACGGCGGTGGCGGCGAGCAGGAGGGCGAGGAGCGGCGCGTGCATCGCGCGAGCGTGCCCCGCGATCCGGGGGCGCGCGAGTCCTCGGCCGGGTCCGACAGGTGCGGAGGAGGGTGGGCGGGTGCGGCGGGGTGGGGCTGTTTCACACCCAACCCATTGAAAAAAGGGACAAAATCGACTCCTCCGCGCCTTGTCCCGCCGGCCGGCGCTCCGCTACCGTGCCCGCCTTGCAGTCGAACCTGTCTCACGAGGTGGAACCACGATGATCATCAGGCGAGGCGTGGAGCGCGTGTCCGGCATCGAGGAGATCGACGTGCTGCAGAGCGAGCTGCTCGACCGGGCGGCGCGGCTCGTCGCGGCGGCGCGCGCCGAGCAGGCGCCCGAGGCGCGGGCCCACGTGGAGCGGATGCGCGAGGTCGCGGCGGCGCTCTTCGCGTCGGAGGAGCGCCACCTGCGCCAGGCCGGCTCGCTCTCGGCCGAGCGGCACGCCCACGAGCACCGGCGCTTCCTGCAGGACCTGTCGGTCGTCGGCGCCGAGCTCGGGCGGCTCGGCGGCAAGGCGCTCACCGATCTGCAGGTGGCCCGCTGGGTCACCGAGTGGCTCGAGGCGCACGTCGGCCGCACCGACGAGGAGCTCGCGCGGCTCGGGCCGGCCGTGCGCGCCTGAGCGCGCAGTCTTCGCCGCACCGCGAGGCTCGTGGCGGCGGTACCGGCAGCCCCCTCACCCCGGCCACGCAGGCCTCACCGCACGGCGAGGCACGGTCGGCGTTGCTGGCAGCCCCCTCACCCCGGCCCTCTCCCCCGAGGGGCTCATGATCCCACACAAGTAGACGGGCCCCATGCCGGCGTGATCTACCGTCGGCATGGGCACGAAGCCGAGTC
>DASTGK010000259.1:0-11604 GCA_035719085.1 Anaeromyxobacteraceae bacterium | reverse complement strand
GGCGGCGTGGGCCGCGATGGCCGCCGCCAGCGGGTGCTCGCTCGCCCGCTCCACCGCCGCCACGAGCGCGAGGAGCTCACCCTCCCCGACCGCGGCGCCGTCGGCCACCACCACGTCGGTCACCTCGGGCTTCCCCTCGGTGAGCGTGCCGGTCTTGTCGAGCACCACGGTGTCGACGGCGTGGGCGCGCTCCAGCGCCTCGCCGCCCTTCACCAGCACGCCCAGCTCGGCCCCCTTGCCGGTGGCGACCATCACCGCGGTCGGCACGGCGAGCCCCATGGCGCACGGGCAGGCGATGACCAGCACCGCCACGGCGGCGGCGAAGGCCCGGACCGCCGGCGCCGCGTCGACCGACACGTACCAGGCGACGAAGGTGGCGACGGAGAGGGAGAGGACCACCGGCACGAAGATGCCGCTGAGCCGGTCGGCCAGCTTCTGGATGGGGGCGCGCGAGCCCTGCGCCTCGCGCATCAGCTTCACCACGTGGGCCAGCACGCTGTCCGCCCCGACGCCGGTGGCCCGCAGCCGGAAGCCGCCGGTGCCGTTGACGGTGCCGCCGATGACCCGATCGCCGGCCCGCTTCTCCACCGGCAGCGGCTCGCCGGTCAGCATCGACTCGTCGACGGCCGAGGCGCCGGAGACGACGTCGCCGTCCACCGGGACGCGCTCGCCGGGCCGGACCACCACCACGTCGCCGGCCACCACCTCCTCCACCGGCAGGTCGAGCTCCTCCTCGCCGCGCACCACGCGGGCGGTGCGCGGCTGCAGCCGGGTGAGGGCGCGCAGGGCCGACGAGGTCTGGCGCTTGGCCCGGGCCTCGAGGGCGTTGCCCACCAGGATGAGCGCGATGATGAGGACGACCGCCTCGTAGTAGACGTCCGGCGCCACGCCGCGCTCGACGAAGAAGGCGGGGGCGACGGTGGCGACCACCGAGAGGAGCCAGGCCGCCCCGGTGCCGACCGCGACGAGCGTGTTCATGTCGGCGGCGTGGTGGCGGAAGGCCTTCCAGGCGCGGGTGTAGAAGTGGCGGCCGGCCCAGGCCATGACGGCGGTGGTGAGGACGAGCAGGCCCCAGGCGATCGCGCGGGGCGGCACCGCGTAGAGCCACGGCAGCGCGCGGGCGAGCGGCGGGTCGAGCACCCGCATGCTCCAGCGCATGAAGGGGTCGGCCGGGGCGCCCAGGCCGAGGTGGACGTGCGCCGCCATGAGCGGCATCGACGCCACCATGGCGACGGCGCCGGCGGCCAGCGCCACGAGCGCCTTCAGCCGCAGCGTGGCGAACTCGCGGGCCCGCTCCGCGTCCTGCTCGGCGAGCGCGTCGGCGCCGTCCCGGGCCACCGAGGCGCCGTAGCCGGTCGAGCGGATGCGCTCGGCCAGGGCCTCGGCGCTCTGCAGCGCCGGATCGAAGGAGATGGCCGCCTCGGCGGTCATGAGGTTGACGCTGGCGTCGAGCACGCCCGGCGCCTCGGCGAGCGTCTTCTGCACGCGCGACTGGCAGGCGGCGCAGGTCATGCCGGAGACCTGCAGCGTGATCCGCGAGCGGCCGCCGGCCTGCGGGGCCGGGGCGGCCACGGCCTCGCCGGCGCCGGCCCGATCGGTGGCGGCGGTCATCACGCCTCCTCCACGGTCAGGCGGCCCCGGAGCATCCCCATGTCGCAGGTGAACTCGTAGTCGCCGGGGCGGGTGGGCGGCAGGTCGACGGCCGTGCGCTGGTGGGCCGGCAGGAAGCGCCGGATGCCCAGCTCCGGGATGACCACCTCCTCGGAGCAGCTCGACTCCTCGCGCCGGTCGAAGACCAGGCGCGCCGGCTCGCCGGCCCGGAGCCGGACGTGGGCGGGCGAGTAGCCCCCCTCGACCCGGATCACCACCTGCTGGATCCCGGTCGCGCCGACCTTGGCCGCCACGGCCGAGGCGCGCCGGCCGGCCAGGAAGAAGTACCAGTTGATCCACGCGATGGCGGCCAGCCCGGCCGCGACGACGACGACCCTGTCCATGAACGCTCCCCGGCGGATACCCCCACCCCCTATCCGCCTGCACCTCCGATCTACATAGGGGGAGGGGGTATGTCAAGCGGGGCGGGCGCGCTCCCGGCGGGCCCTTCCTGGGGGCGGCCGATCGTGCTCGACTCGCCTCGAACGCGCCGTCGATCGGGGGGTCGAGATGCGCCTCGCCTTCGTGAACCCGAGCCTCACCGGCGGGAGGGCCCGCGGCGCGCTCGAGCCGCTCTGGATGGCGGCGCTCGCCGCCGCCACCCCGCCCTGGGTCGAGCGGCGCGCCTTCGACGAGTGCGTCGAGCCGGTCGACCTCGACGCGCCGGTCGACCTCGTGGCCATGACCTGCTCCACCTTCACCGCCCGCCGCGCCTACCAGCTGGCGCGCGCCTTCCGGGCGCGCGGCGTGCCGGTGGTCCTCGGCGGCTACCACCCCACGCTCCAGCCGGCCGAGGCGCTCCGCTTCGCCGACGCGGTGATGGTGGGCGAGGCCGAGGAGCTCTGGCCGCGCATCCTCGAGGACGCCCGGGCCGGCCGGCTGCGCCGGGTCTACCGCGGGCGGCCGGCCTCGCTCGCCGGCCTGCGCTTCGACCGCTCGGTCTACGCGGGGCGGCGCTACCAGCCGCTCGGCCTCGTCCAGTTCGGGCGCGGCTGCCGGTTCCAGTGCGACTTCTGCTCCATCCCGCCCTTCTTCTCCAACACGCGGCGGCAGCGGCCGGTGCGCGAGGTGGCGGCCGAGATCGAGGCGCTCGGCCGGCGCACCCTCTTCTTCGTCGACGACAACCTGCACGTCGGCGGCGAGGGGACCGGCGCGCTGGTGGACGCGCTCCGGCCGCTCGGCGTGCGCTGGTCCTGCCAGGCGAGCCTCGACTTCGCCCAGGACGACGGCCTGGTCCGGCGCATGGCGCGGAGCGGCTGCTTCGGCGTGCTGGTCGGGTTCGAGGCCCTGCGGCGCGACGTGCTGCAGCGGATGGGCAAGACCTTCAACAAGGGGCGGGCCCACTACGAGGCGGCGGTGCGGCGGCTGCACGACGCCGGCATCCTCGTCTACGGCACCTTCGTCGTCGGCTACGACGACGGCCCCGAGGCGCTCGACGAGATCCTCGACTTCGCCGAGCGGTCGCGCCTCTTCCTGGCGGCCTTCAACCTGCTCACGCCCATCCCCGGCACGCCCGCCTACCGGCGGCTGCGGGCCGAGGGGCGGCTCGTCGCCGAGCGCTGGTGGCTCGACCCTTCGACGCGCTTCGCCCGGCCGGTGGTGCGGCCGCCGGACGGCGACCTCGACGCGCTCGAGGCGCGCTGCCGGGCCGTGCGCCGGCGCTTCTACGGCTGGCCCGGGATCGTCGCGCGGGCCCTCGGAACGCCCACCAACCGCCGCCGCCCCTGGCGCCTCCCCCTGTGGCTCGCCTTCAACGCGGTCTACCGGCGCGAGGCCCTGCGGCTCCAGTCGCAGCCCCTCGGCGACCCGGCCGACCTCTCGCCGCTCCTCGCGCCCGCGGCCGGCGAAGGCGAGCCGCGGCCCCCGGCGGTGGCCTGACCGTGGCGCTCCGGCTCCTCCTCGCCTCGGGCTGGCTCGTCCAGGGGGCCGGGTTCGCCGCGGCGCTGGCGCGCCAGGGTCGCCGCGCCGCCGAGCCGGCCGAGTGGCCGCGCGAGCTCCTCCTGCGGCTCGGGATGGCCGGGCTCGTCGTCTGGGCGCTCCTCGATCCGGCCGAGCCGGTCTTCCCCGTGCCACCGCTCGCGGCCGCGCTCCTCGCCGGCCTCTTCGCCGCCGGCCAGCTCCTCGCCACCTGGGCCCGCGCCACGCTCGGCGCCTCCTGGGGCGTCGGCGTCGCGCCGCGCGGCCCCCCGGTGCGCCGCGGGCCCTATCGGCTCGTGCCCCACCCCATCTACGCGGGCAACCTCGCCGCCCTCCTCTCGCAGGCGGCGCTCCTGCAGGTGGCGCCGGCCCTGGCGCTCGCCGGCGCCGCGCTCCTCGTCATCCCGGTGAAGGCCCGGCTCGAGGCGCGGGGGCTCCCGCCGCCCGGCGCCGGCCAGGGTGGCGCTCCGCCTGGCGGGCCAGGCTGACGGGCGCGGCCCTGCTCACGGAGCCCGGAAGATCCGGCGCACCAGCGGTGCGTGGCGCGGGAAGAGCGCCGGCGCCGCCAGCCGCAGGGTGCGGTGCCAGCCGGGCCGGCGGTGGCGCAGGTAGAGGAGCCGCTCCGAGGTCACGCCGCCGAGCCGCCCCTTGAGCAGGTAGGAGGTCTGCCCCAGCTCGACGCGCGCGGCGCCGTCGCGGATCGCCTCCGCCACCACCTCGGCCACCAGGTTCTGGTAGGCGCGGTGGGCCCGCGCCCGGGCGTAGTCCATCCCGGCCAGCAGGAAGACGAGCGACCGCGGCGCGCGGAGCAGGATGGCGGCGGCGAGGAGGTCGTCGCCCCGCTCCAGGAGGAGCGTGCGGCAGCGCGGCCCCGCCGCCGCCTCGAGGCGCGTGAAGAAGGCGAGCGGCAGCCGCTCGAGCTGGTAGGGCGCCCGGTCCATCACCTGCTCGTAGAGCGCGAAGACCTCACCGGCCCGGCCTCCCAGCCCCTCGGCCCGGCGCAGGCGGAGGCCGCCCCGGGCGCGCGCCGCCAGGTCGGCGCGTAGCTGCCGCCGGTAGCCGGCGCGCAGGCTGGCCAGGTAGGCGTCGAAGGTGGGCCAGCGGAGCTCGAGCGCGCAGCCGGGGAGGCTCGGCGCCTCGAACCAGCCGTGGGCCGCGAGGTGCGCGGCCTGCGGCCGCTCGCGCGGCGCGAACTCCTTGAAGACGACGAGCGGCGCGCCGAGCTCCGCCGCCACCGCCTCGGCCGCGCCGGCCACGGCCGCCACCACCGCCGCCGCGTCGGCCTCCGGGTGGACGCGCAGCAGCGAGGTGCCGAACGAGACCGGGAGGCCGCCGATCAGCACCGGCACCGTGAGGAAGGACGGGTGGGCGCGGCGCACCAGCGCCGAGAGGCCGCGCAGGCCGGTGCCGGAGAGGAGGTCGAGCCGCACGCGCATCAGGCTGAGCGTGGCGATCCCGGCGAGCGCGCCGCCGTCGCGCACCGCGACGTGCCGGTAGACGGCCTGCTCGACGCCGGACTCCTCGCAGACCCGCACGAACCAGTGCTGCGCCAGCAGGTCGTCGGGGTCGACGAGCGCGTCCCACTCGGCGGCCGGGACGGCGGCCACCGCGGCGTGGACCTCGACGTCGAGCCGCCGCGCGCCGGGCGGCAGGCGCTCAGCCGCGAGCGGCATCGGTGCCCTCCCCTCCCGGCGGCGCGGGCCCAGGGTCGAGCGCCCGGGCCAGGAGCGCCGGCTCGTGGTGCCGGTGCGCCCGGCGGAGCTGCAGCCAGACCCGCAGCGCCCCCCACCAGAGCCGCAGCGAGCGGCGCGACCAGACGGGCGGCAGCGGCCGCGCCGCCAGCCGCCGCGTGCGGAGCGGCCGGAGGCAGGCGCGCGCGTAGGTGCGGAGCAGCGCCCGGTAGTAGTCGCGCAGCGGCATGCGCGTCGGCAGCAGGCAGTGGGAGAGGTCGAAGAGGGCGTGGGCGCGCCGCGGCACCGTCAGGTGGCGGGCCTCCGCCTCCCACAGGTCGGTGCCGGGGAGCGGCGTGAGCGGCGAGACGTTCAGGTAGACGAGGCCGGTCTCGTCGACGAAGCGCCAGAGCCGCTCCCAGTCCTCCGGCCGGTAGTCGGGGCGGGGCGCCAGCGAGCCGAAGACGTCCACGCCGTTGCGCCGCAGCACCTCGATGGCGCGCCGGTTCTGGTCCACCGTGGTCCGCTTGGCGAGCGACGAGAGCTCGGCGTCGGTCACCGCCTCGAGGCCGACCAGCACGGCCGAGAGGCCGAGGGCGGCCCACTCGGCGACGATCGGCTCGTTGGCGGCGATGAAGTCGGCGCGGCCGTAGACCAGGTAGCGCTTGCGGATGCCGCGCGCCCGGAGCAGCCGCGCCAGCTCGGCGAGCCGCGCCGGGTGCGTGAGGAAGAGGTCGTCGACGACGTAGACGTCCTCGCAGTCGAGCCCGGCGAGCTCGTCGGCGATCGAGGCGGGGCTGCGCGAGAAGACCTCGCCGCCGGTGACGCGCCAGGGGACGCAGAAGCTGCAGCGGTAGGGGCAGCCCCAGCTCGTCTTCACCAGCGCCAGCGGCTGGTGGAAGACGTAGTAGTAGCGGTGGCGCAGGTGGCGGACGAGGTCGCGGCGAGGCAGCGGCAGCGCGTCGGGGTGGACCGGCAGGTAGGCGCGCGGCGCCGTCCGGACGGTGCGCCCGCCGCGGAGGAGCGCCAGGCCCGGCACCTCGTCGAGCGGCCGGCCGGCCTCGAGCGCCGCCACGATCTCGGGGAGCTGCGTGGTCCCGTCGCCGAGCGCCACGCAGTCGACGGCCGGGTCGGCGAAGTCCTCCGGCGCCATGGCCGCGTGGACGCCGCCCACCACCGTGGCGCAGCCGGGCCGGAGCGCCTTGGCCGTCCGGCAGACCTTCTTCGCCTCGCCGACGCCGGTGACGTAGGCGCTCGTCCCGACGACGTCGGGGCGCCAGGCGCGCAGCACCTCCTCGAGGCCGCGCTCGAGCAACAGGTCGAGGATGCGCACCTCGTGGCCGGCGAGCCCCGCCGCGGCGTACTCGAGCTCGAGCGGCTCGCAGCACATGACGTGCTTGAGCCCGATGGTGAGGGCCGGGACCGGGGGGCGCACCAGCAGGACGCGCATCAGACGATCCCCGGGCAGACGCGGCGCCGCACGTGGCGCCGGTAGTGGAGGTTCACGCCGGCCACGAAGGCGCGCAGCAGCGGCCCGAGGCCGGAGGGGTTGCCGCGCAGCCGGTGGGCGATGGCGCGCCAGGTGAAGAGCCGCTCGTACATGGCCCAGAAGCCGGCCTGGAGCTCCTCCGGCGCGAGCTGCCGGGGGCGGAAGACCACCTTGCCGCCGGTGAAGGCGTGGAGGTCACGCGTCAGGATGCGCCCCTCCCGCTCCAGCTCGGCCCAGAGCGGCGTGCCCGGCACCGGCGTGACGATGTGGATGCGCGGGACGCTGATGCGGTGCTCCATGAGGAAGGCGACCGTGCGGTCGAAGACGGTGGCGTCGTCGCCGTCGAGCCCGACCATCATCTCGGTCGAGACCTCGATGCCGTGGGCCCGCACCCGGCGGATCGCCTCGCCGTAGCGCGACGGGTGGTTGAAGCCCTTGCCGGCCCAGGCCAGGCTCGCCTCGCTCGTCGACTCGACGCCGAAGGAGAGGACGCGGCAGCCGCTCCGGGCCGCCAGCCCGAGCAGCCGCTCGTCCTCGGCGAGGCCGAGCGTGGCCTGGCTCATCCAGGCGATCCGCTCCCCCGCGAGCGCCTCGAAGAGGCGGGCGGCGTGGTCGGGGTCGCCGGCGATGTTGTCGTCGAGGAAGGCGACGTGGCGGACGCCGCGCGCCGTGACCGCCCGGACGTCGCGCAGGACGTGCTCCACCGGCGCCCGGCGGTGGGCGCCGCCGAAGAAGGCGGTCACCGAGCAGAAGCGGCAGCCGTACGGGCAGCCGCGGCTCGCCTGCACCGGGAGCCAGAAGCCGAGCCGGCTCCGGTCGAGCAGGTCGTAGCGCGGCGCCGGCAGGTCCTCGATGGGCGGGGGGCGCGGCGCCCGGTAGACGCGCCGCAGGGCGCCCGCCTCGGCGTCGGCCACGACCCGCGGCCAGACCTCCTCGGCCTCCCCCAGCACCACCGCGTCGGCGTGCTCGAGCGCCAGCGCCTCGCCGCCCAGCGTCGCGGCGACGCCGCCCAGCACCACCGGCACGCCGGCCGCGCGGAAGCGGGCCGCGATCTCGAAGGCGCGGACGATCCCCGAGCCCATGCCGGTGAGGCCGACCAGGTCGAAGCGCTCGCCGTAGGGGATGGCCTCGACGCTGTCGAAGACGACGCGCAGCGCGTGGCCCGGCGGCGTCACCGCGCCCAGCATCGGCATGGTGAGGCCCGGCAGGTAGAGCCGCCGCTGGCGGATGGGCGCGCCCGCGTCGTCGAGGGCCGTCGGGACGACGAGCAGGATCCTCACGGCGCGCCCTCCGGCGCGAGGTCGCGCGCGTAGATCCGCCAGGTCTTGTAGGGGTCGGCGCCGAGGCGGCGGATGGGCTCCTCGATGAGCGGGTTGTCCTCCGCCGTCCAGCCGAGCTCCGCCTCGACGAGGCCGCGGGCCCGCGCCGCGTCCCAGGTCGCGAGGATGAGCGCCTCGGCGACGCCGCGCCGGCGCCAGCGCGGCCGGACGCCGAGCGTGAGGAGCCGCACCGCCTTCACCCGGCGCAGCCGCCAGAGGAGGCGGGCCAGGCCGACCGGCAGGCCGAGCGTGGTGAGCCGCCCGTCGAGCGGGCGCGCCGCCTCGTTGACGTCGGGCAGCGTGAGCGCGAAGCCCACCGGCTCGCCGCGCGCCTCGGCGAGGAGGAGCAGGTCCGGGACGAGGAGCGGGCGCAGGTCGCGCGCCAGGTGGCCGAACTCCTCGTCGCTCATGGGGACGAAGCCCCAGGTGCCCTCCCAGGCCTCGTTGTAGACGGCGCGGAGCCGCGCCAGCTCGGCGTCGTAGTCGGCGAGCCGGGCCGGCCGCACCGTGAGGCCGCCCCGCGCCGCCGCCCGCGCCGCCACCTGGCGCCAGCGCTCGAGGAGCGCCGGCCGGTCGGCCACGCGCAGCCGCCAGGCGTGCAGGTCGAGCCGGCGCGACAGCCCCCAGGACTCGAGGAGCGCCGGATACCAGGGCGGGTTGTGGTTGGTCATCAGCCGCGGCGGGTGCTCGAACCCGCGCACCAGCAGGCCGGACTGGTAGTGGATGGCGTAGTCGATGGGCCCGACCAGCCGCTCCCGGCCGCGCGCCCGCGCCCAGGCCGCCGCCGCGTCGAGGAGCGCGTGGGCCACGCGCTCCTCGCGGACGCTCTCGAACATGCCGAAGAAGGCGGCCCGCTCGCCGTGGGCCGCGTCGTACCGGTCGTCGGCCGAGACGAGCACCCGCCCCGCCGGCTCGCCGGCCTGCCGCGCCAGCAGGAGCTCCCCCTGACCGTGGCGGAGGAAGGGGTGGCCCCGATCGACGAAGGCGGCACGCTCCACCAGGAGCGGAGGGACCCAGGCCGGGTCGCCACGCTGCGTGCGCCAGGGCAGCCGGAGGAAGTCGCGCCGGTCGGCGCGCGAGCGCACCGGGAGCACCTCGACCGGCTGCGCGCCGGTGGACCGCTGCGACCGCGCCCCTCTCGCGCCGCCGACGATCATCCGCGGCCGATCTTGGACGATGCGGCGAGGCAGTGCCAGCGAGGGCCCCCAAGCGAAGCCTGCCCATCGGGGGAGCGGGCCGCGGAGAGGGGGCGCCTCGCCGCCTCGCGAGGAGCTCACCGCCCCCGCGCGCCCTCCTCGAACAGCTCGAGCGCGTCGCCGAGGTTGGAGTTGGCCTCCAGGAACTCGATCCGCTCCACCTCCTCGCGGTGCGGCCCTGTGTAGCGGAGCACGTAGAGGCCGTTCCGGATGTCGACGACGTAGACGAGGCCGTCCTTGATGATCGGGAAGCTCCAGACGACCACCTTGTTCGGGCCGCGGCTCAGCGCCGGATCCTCGAGCGCCACCGAGGCGAGCGGCGCCGGGACGAAGGAGGCGGCCGGCGTCGGGTTGGCCGGATCGGCGATGTCCACCGCCTGCAGGCCGGCCGAGTGCCACGAGTCGAGCACCAAGTTCCGCAGGACGTTCGGGTTGTGCGTCGAGTAGGAGGTGAACTGCTCGGTCTCCGGATCGACCTGCGGGCGGAAGGCCTCCGTGTTTTGCGGGAGCCGGTACTCGCTCGCGATCCGGGGGTGCGTCGGGTCGGCGACGTCGATGATCCGCAGCCAGCCCCACGGCCAGCCGAACGACGGATCGGTGAAGGTGCCGTAGACCTCGTCGATGCTGATCTCGAGCGCGCGGCCGGGCACCGGCACCGCCGAGTGACTCTCGGAGCAGCCGAGCACCGTGCCGAAGAGGCAGTGGTTGCCGTTGCCCCAGACCGGGCGGCTGGCGATCGGCGTGAGCAGCTTGTCGTCGAGGCTGATGACCGTGCCGGGGCTGGCGCCGCTCGCCACGTCGCTCGTGTCGAGGACCAGCATGCCGCCCCGCAGGTAGGCGAGGTAGGTGGTCTTGCCGTCCGGGGTGGGCGTCATCGAGTGGAGCGCGAGGTCGAAGTCGTAGGCCGCCGGGTCCGCCGCGCCCGGGAAGAGCTGGTTCCAGTTGCCCTGGGCCACGAGCGTGACGTCGCCGCCGTCGGGCACCGCGCTGATGTCCTCGACCACCAGGTTCGGCCGCGCCGGGTTGACCGACGCCGTGGGGGTCGACTCGAAGAGCAGCGCGCGGTCCTCGTTGCGGGGATCCACCCAGAGGTAGAACTCGTGCGGCTTCACCGCGACGCCGGCCCGGGAGGTCGTGACGTGGCGCGCGAGCAGCCTCGGGTGCACCGGGTCGCTCAGATCGAAGAACTTGAAGTCGAAGGGGAAGGTGGTGTCGTTGCCGCGCGGGCAGGCGTGGATGAGCCGGCTGCAGCGGAAGGAGAGCTCGACGAGGAGCTTCTTCTCCGGCCAGACGCGCAGCTCGCGCGAGGTGACCCCCTCGGCCTTGCCGGCGGCGCTCGGCGCCGCGACCTCGGCCGGGATCTCACCCACCACCGCCGGGCGCTCCGGGGCCTCGACGTCGACGATGAGGATGCCCGGGTGCACGTGCGTGCACGTCCCGTCGGCGTTGGTCGGCGTCAGCACCGGCGCCACCGGGCCGTTCCCGTTCAGGTCGCCGCAGGAGCTGGAGCCGTCGCTCCGGTTCCCGACGTAGACGAAGTGGTCGAAGATGGCGATGGCCGCGTTCATGCCGCGGCCGAAGAGCGGGTCGTGGCCGACCAGCTCGAAGCCGTCCGCGGCGGGCGCGCCGTCGCCGTCCGCGCGCGCCGCGGGCGCCGGCTGGGCGGCGCGATCGGGGTTCATGCACCCGGCGAGCAGCGCCGCGGTGCCCACAGCGAGCCATCTGGTCATGGAGTCTTCTCCGCGCTTGGCGGCCCGCCCCCCGGCGCACGCCGCCGGCGGGGTGCCACGGCGCGTCCGGCCCCGTCCCGCTCGCCGCTCAATAGGACCCCGCGCCCCGGCGGCACGGGACAAAGGGGGATCCGCGGTGGGAGGCCGCGCCGGGGTCCTGGCGTCAGTCCCAGTCGTGATGGTGCGAGTGCGCCGCGCCGGTGCCGTCGGGGTCGAGGTAGACCTTGAGGTACGTCCCCAGCTCGTGCAGGTTCGGCTCGTCGCCAAAGATGAGCGTGTGGGTGTAGTAGGGCATGACGTACCAGCCGCCCCAGAAGGTCGTCCCGAGCGCCAGGTGCGCGCCGGACGGATCGACCACGAGGGCGGGGCCGGTCTCCACGCCGATGAACGGGCCCACGATCTCGCCGCCCAGCCGCACCTTGAAGAGCTGGCTGAAGTCGGTCGACAGGTCCACCGCCACGCCGGTCCCGAAGGGCTGCCGCTCGAGCGCGGCGAGCGTGCCAGGCCACTTCACCACGCTCACCTCGAACCCGTAGGTGAGGCCGCGCCCGAACGTGTACGAGATGGTGAAGCCCGGGTTCACCGTGGTGAAGGGCGTCGCGCCCGCAGGCACCGGCGTCAGGGCGAGCAGCG
>DASTGK010000258.1:0-10770 GCA_035719085.1 Anaeromyxobacteraceae bacterium | reverse complement strand
ACCGGCTCCCCGGCGAGGAGCTCGGCGAGGGCGGTGGCGTCGGTGTTGAAGCCCTCCCAGCCCTGCGGCGTGCGGCGGAGCGTGTTGGCCGCGCCGACCGCCTCGGCCACCGGGTCGAGCGCCGCGCAGGCCGCCGCGGCCCCCTGCTTGTGCGGGACGGTGACGTTCAGCCCCTGGAAGCCGAGCGCGTGGGCGCCGCGCAGCGCCTCGGCCAGCCGGTCCGGCTCGACCGGCAGGGCGACGTAGGCGGCGTCGAGGCCGTGGAAGGCGAAGGCGGCGTTCTGCATCGCCGGCGAGAGGCTGTGGCCCACCGGCCAGCCGATCACGCCGTAGAGCGCCGTCCTCCCGCCGATCACCGGCCACCCGGGCAGAGGGCGTCGAGCAGCCGGAAGAAGGAGGGGAAGCTCGTGTCGACGCAGGCCACGTCGTCGAGCACCACCGGCTCCCCGGCGAGGAGCTGGGCCAC
This sequence comes from Anaeromyxobacteraceae bacterium, assembly GCA_035719085.1. GTDB lineage: Bacteria > Myxococcota > Myxococcia > Myxococcales > Anaeromyxobacteraceae > JADKCZ01. The sequence goes on along the minus strand of DASTGK010000258.1, from coordinate 10,304 downwards.
CGCCATCGACATGGCGATGCGGTGGTCGAGCCGCGTCTTCACCGAAACGCCGCGCAGCCGCGTCGGCCCGGTGATGGCGCAGCCGTCGTCGAAGAGCTCGATGCGGGCCCCGGCCGCGGCCAGCGTCTCGCCCATGGCGGCCAGCCGGTCCGACTCCTTCACCCGCAGCTCCTTGGCGTCGCGGATGACGGTGGTGCCGCGGGCCTGCGTCGCCAGCACCATGATGACCGGCAGCTCGTCGATGAGCCGCGGGATGATCTCGCCGCGGATCTCGGTGGCGACGAGGTCGGCCGCCCTCACCGTGACGTCGGCGCGCGGCTCGCCGGCCACCTCGCGCTCGTTGGCGAGGATGACGCCGGCGCCCATGGCGCGCAGCACGTCGAGCAGGCCGGTGCGCGTCGGGTTGGTCCCCATGTTCCGGACCGTCACCTCGGAGCCGGGCAGCGCCGCGGCGCCGCAGAGGAAGAAGGCGGCCGAGGAGATGTCGCCCGGGACGTCGACGCGGGTGCCGCGCGGGCGCGAGGGGGTGACCGAGACGGTGAGGCCGTCCACCTTCAGCGGCACGCCCATGCCGCGCAGCATCCGCTCGGTGTGGTCGCGCGAGCGCTCCGGCTCGGTGACCACCGTCTCGCCGTCGGCCGAGAGGCCGGCCAGCAGGATGGCGCTCTTCACCTGGGCGCTCGCCACGAGGAGCTCGTGGCGGGCGGCGGTGAGCCGCTTGCCGCGGATGACGAGGGGCGGCAGCCGGTCGCCGTCGCGGGCCGACATGTCGGCCCCCATGCGCCGCAGCGGCTCGACGACCCGGCGGACCGGCCGGCGGCGCAGCGAGGCGTCGCCGGTGAGGACCGAGAGGCCGGGCACGCCGGCGAGCACGCCGGAGAGGAGGCGCAGCGAGGTGCCGGAGTTGCCGCAGTCGATGACGTCGTCCGGCTCGCGCAGCGCCTCGGCCGGTGTCACCACGACCTCGCGCCCCTCCTCGCGGACGGTGGCGCCGAGCCGGGCCACCGCCTTGCGGGTGGAGTGGACGTCCTCGGCGTCGAGCAGGCCGGTGACGCGCGTCTCGCCCTCGGCCAGCGCGCCGAAGAGGATGGCGCGGTGCGAGATCGACTTGTCGCCCGGCACCTCGATGGCGCCGCGGAGCGGGCCGGTGCGGCTGCAGCTCAGGGGTCCCTTCAAAAGAGCTCCTCGCGCGCCGCGCGCGCCGTCTCGAGGGCCGCGCGCGCCGCGTCGGGCGAGTCGGCGATGGCCGTGAGGATGTCGGCGAGGTGGGCCTGGAGCCGCGCCGCCGCCGCCGGCAGGTGGGCGTTGCGCCGCGCCACCTCGCCCTGGATGTCGAAGGGGAAGGCGGCGAGCCGGGTGGTGTCGTCGAGCCCCTTGCCGGCGAGCGCCTTGGCGAGCGGGCCGGCCTCGGCCGCCGCCGCCGCGAGCGCGCTCGCCACGAGGTAGGGCAGGTGCGAGACCATGGCCACCGCCGCGTCGTGCTCGGCCGCGGTGCAGCGGGCGACGTCGCAGCCGAGCGCCCGCAGGAAGCCGGCCACGCGGTCCACCGCCGCCGGGTCGCCGTCGGTGCAGACGGCCACCGTGCCGCCCTTCCAGCGCCCCGCCGCCGCCGCCGCGCCGGAGTAGCCGCCGTGGCCGCCGAACATCGGGTGGGCGCCGACGAAGTGGACGCCCGGGCGCACGTCGGCCGCGGCCCGGCGCACCAGCGCCTCCTTGGCGCCGCCCACGTCGGTGAGCACCGCGCCGTCGGGCAGCAGGCGCGAGACCGGGCCGAGGAGCGCCTCGATGGCGGCCACCGGCGTGCAGAGGACGGCGAGGTCGCAGCCGCCGAGCGCCGGGCCCGCGGCCGCGATCGCCTCGTCGACCACGCCGTCGGCGACGGCGAGCCCCCGGTAGTCGTCGCGCGGCTCGACCGCCACGATGCGGACCGCCGGCGCGGCCGCGCGCACGGCGCGGGCGAGCGAGCAGCCCATGAGGCCGAGGCCGACGATGCCGAGCTGGGTGGGGAAGCTCACAGGGTCCTCCCGACTGCCTTGGCCACCGCCGCGGCGCGGGGCAGGAGCTCCGCCAGCATGGCCGGGGTGAGCGACTGCGGGCCGTCGGAGAGGGCCCGGTCCGGCTGCGGGTGGACCTCGACGAGCAGGCCGTCGGCGCCGGCCGCCACCGCCGCGAGGGCCATGGGGCCGACGAGGGCGCGGTCGCCGGTGGCGTGCGAGGGGTCGACCACGACGGGCAGGTGGGTGCGCGCCTTGAGCAGCGGCACGGCGGCGAGGTCGAGCGTGTTGCGGGTGGCGCTCTCGTAGGTGCGGATGCCGCGCTCGCAGAGGATGACGTCGGGGTTGCCGGCGTCGAGCAGGTACTCGGCGGAGAGGAGCCACTCCTCCACCGTGCCGGCGAGGGCGCGCTTGAGGAGCACCGGCTTGCCGGCGCGGCCGCAGGCGCGGAGCAGCTCGTAGTTCTGGCTGTTGCGGGCGCCGATCTGCAGGCAGTCGGCGTACTCGGCCACGAGGCCGACGGCGTCGGGCGAGGTGACCTCGGTGACGACCGGCAGGCCGGTGAGCTCGCGGGCGCGGGCCAGCAGGCGCAGCCCCTCCTCGCCGAGCCCCTGGAAGGAGTAGGGCGAGGTGCGGGGCTTGAAGGCGCCGCCGCGCAGCAGGCGCGCCCCGGCCGCCTTGGCCGCGAGCGCGGTCGCCTCGAGCTGCGTCCAGCTCTCGACGGCGCAGGGGCCGGCGACGACCGGGACGAGGGGGGTGCCGAAGGGGACCGCCCCGGGGCCCTTGCCGACCACGACGACCGTGGGTCGTGGGTGGGAGGCGAGCGAGACGAGATCGCGCGCCTCGACGGCGCGGACGGCCGGCGTGCGGGCGGTGGTCACCGGCGCCCTCGCCGCGACGGCCGCGCGCCGGGGCCGCTGGCCGACCGCGACGACCCGGGGCTCTTGGCGGTCCGGCGCCTCGGCGCCGCGGCGGCCGCGGACGGCTGGGCGAACGGCACGCCGTGGTGCAGGTCGGGACGGAGCGCCTGGGCGCCGCGCATGTAGACGTGGTGCGGCGCCCCCTTGGAGGAGGCGTGGAGCAGCACCCGGATGACCCGCGGCATGGAGCCCGGTACGGGGATCTCCTGCGAGCAGATCATCGGCACCTGGTGCCAGCCCTGCACCCGGGCGCCGCGCGCCGGGAAGTCGGCGTCGAGGTCGTGGGTCACCGTGAAGATGGCCCAGACGATCTCCTCCGGCTTCAGCCGGTTTCGCTTCGTCAGCTCCTGGCAGAGCTCGACGACGGCCTCTTCGATCGCTTCCCGTGTGTTCTCGGTGGCCTGCGTGGCCCCGCGGATCCCGCGCATGAGGCCGATGAGTCTAGGGAAAGGTCCTACCCCTGTCCATCCGGGGCCGTGCGGCGCTGGCTCGAGGCCATCGGCCCTGCGTCAGGCGACGAGCAGGAGGCGCCGGTAGTCGAGCAGCATCGCCACGCGCCACCGGAGGATCATCCCGAAGGCCAGCAGGAAGAGGAGCGCGCCCGACTGGAGCGGCGACACGACCTCCTCGATCCAGGCCCGGAGCCCGAAGCGCACCGCGACGAGGCCGAGGAGGATCCAGAGGAAGGCCTTGGACCGCTCCATGTGGACCGCGTCGCCGCGCTTCACGAGGCGCGAGGTGCGCGCCACCGGGATGGCGAAGACCAGCGCGCCGAGCAGGAAGGCCGCGAGCGCCCAGCTCCACGGCACGCGCGCCGCCGGGGCGGCGAACATGGCGAGCCCGGTGCTCATGCCGAGCGGCGGCCCGATGATCCCCCAGAGCGAGACGGGCCGGCTCGTCTCGCGCAGGCGCCAGGCGATCATGGCGCCGGCCCCGGCGAGCGAGGCCGCGATCATGAGGAGCGGGTGGATGTGGCTGAGCTGGAACGGCATGTCCGCTCCATCCTAAGCGGCGCAGCGGCAGCTTGCCGCGGGAAGTGGACGCCTGATTGGCGATGTAGGCACCCACCTCACCCCACGTCAGGTGTCGAGCGCGTAGTCGTGCGCCGCGAGCAGCTTCGCGTCCACCGTCCCGGCCTTCACCCCGGCGGCCAGCTCCTCCCGCGAGCGGTCGAAGATGGCGTCGAGCAGCGGCCCGCGATCCTGCGGCGGCGCCTGGCCGACGAGGAAGAGGACGCGCGCCGAGTGCTGCACGTAGCGGCGGGACAGGAGCTGCCGGCGCAAGAGCTCCATGATGACCGGCGCCTTCGACCGGTCGAAGCGAGCCGCCTCGCCGCGCCGGTCCTGCTCGGCGAAGAACGCGGTGGTCCACTCGTCGTGATAGGCCCAGACCTTCTCGAAGAGCTCGCGCGTGAACCGAGCCCCGGCCTTCACCGGCTCGGCCGGCGCCCCGAGCACCACCCCGTCCTCGGTGAGCGCCTGGCGCAGCAGGTGGCCGTCCCTGGTGATGGCCGCCTCGTGGCGCGCCAGCGCCCAGAGCCAGGAGACGTTGATGCGGTAGGTGGCGAGGTCGTTCATGAAGCGCAGCTTCAGCTCGTAGTCGTCGATGGCGGCGGCGAAGTTGCCGTTCAGGATCTGGAAGCCGTAGTTGGCCGCCATGTAGAAGGCGTGCTGCACGTGCTCGATGGTGACCTCGCCCTTCGGCACGTCGTAGATGGCGTGCCACCGCTCCGGCGAGAGCAGCTTCTCCGGCGCGTCCACCGACTCGCGCGTCACCACGGCCGGCGTGATGCGCCCGGCGGCGTCGAGCAGGCCGCGCGAGCGCAAGAACTCCCGCTCCGCCTCGGCGAGGCCGCTGGCCGGCGTCGGCACGGCCCTCCCCTTCACGTCCACCGTCTGCAGCGGCGCGTCGAGCATCGCCTGCAGCTCGCCCACCGCGGCGCGCAGGGGCACGTTGCCCGCCGCCACGTACTCCGGCTCCGGGCTCGCCACCCAGCTCTGCCGGTAGGCGTCGTGGAGCTTCCCCTTCACGCGCCCGGCGAGCACGTCGTCGAGCGTGGGCGCCGCCCCGGCCGGCGGCGGCGCGTCGGGGACGAAGACCAGGCCGAGCAGCCGCTCGCGCAGCTTGTCGATGGCCATGGCCCGCAGCGCCAGCGGGTTGTAGCGGGCGCGGCCGTAGGGGTCGCCCGCCTGGTAGATCATGACGGCCGCCATGCCGCCGATGGGGGCGGCGTTCCGGAGCTCGCCGTCCTTCAGGCCGGCCATGAGCATCACGAGCGCGTTGTAGCGCTGGTAGGCGATCATCGTCGGCGTCGCCATGCCGATGGTCTGCGGATCCGGGAAGGTGCCCGCGGGGTCGTCCTTCCAGAGCTCGATGAGGCTGCCGAGGTAGTCCCAGCGCCCGACGTTGGTGCCGAGCAGCCGGCGGCGCAGCACCCAGGCGATGGCCGGCAGGCACCGGCCGGCGTTCCCCTCCTCGTAGAGCATCTTCACCTTGATGGTGCCGGGCGCGACGCCGACGATCCCCTCGAGGCGCGAGAGCAGCCGCTCCACGATGGCCGCCTCGCCGGGCGTCTGCAGCTTGGGGACGTAGAAGTACACGCCGCTGCCGGCGCGGCCGAGCGCGTCGAGGTTGAGGACGGTCCAGAGCGTCGTCACCACCACCAGCCCCGGCGCGGGCCGGCCGTCGACGGTGACGTGGTCGTAGCGGACGTGGAGGCTCGGCGGCCGCGCCAGCCGCGTCGGCCACTGCGAGGCCGGCTTCTCGATCCGGTAGGCGCGCGCCTTGCCCTTCTTCACCACCTCGTAGGGCGTGCCGTCCCAGCGCCCCTCGAAGATGGCGCGGGCGTTGGCGAGCGCCGCGAAGATGCCGATGGGCTCGGTGGCCGGCGCGCCGTCGGGGCGGAAGTGGGGCGGCGAGGCGTCCTCGAAGTCCGGCATGTTCATCGGCGCCGGGCTGTTGAGGGCGTTGAAGGCCATGTCGAGCGGGTGCCACGGGCCGGTCAGCTCGAGCCCCGGGTTGGCGAGCGGGTGGACGTGCGCCGGGATGGGCACCTCGTCGTTGAGCCGCCAGGCGAGCTCGGTCTTGCGGCCGAGGAAGTTGTCGATCATCCCCTGGACGATCTGCCGGAAGGTCCAGGGGCGGCCGCCGACCGGGTCCTCGAACGTCGCCTCCCAGGCCGGCCAGGCGTACTTGGCGGCGACAGGCGCCGGCGACTCGAGGATGGCGTGGCGCGCGGCGAGCGCGGCGGCGATGGCCGGGTCGAGCTCGCGGGTCAGGGCGGCGATGGTCGCCTCGACGTCGACGTCGCGGCCGTTGACGCGCTTCGTGCCGAAGAGGTCCGGGAACTGCTGCAGGATGTCGGCGCGGATCATCGGGGGCTCCTGGGAAGGGCGCGCCGGGCGCCGCCCGGAAGGCGGGAGCCCGGCGCGGGGATCGGCGGCTCGCTGATGAGCTTAAGGCAGGCAGGTGCCGGTCGGCGGCGCGAAGGTGCCGGCGCAGATGTCACTGACGGGGATGGCGAGGCCGCACCTCGGCGCGTCGAAGGCCCCCGTGATGTGCGTGCCGTCCGGGAGCATGGCGTCCACCGCCCCCGTCACGCTGGTGGCCGTGAGGGCGTCGATCCAGACGAAGCCGCTCGTCGCGTCGGTGGTGGTGCTGACGCAGGTGGCGCTCGCCACGTCGACCGCGGCGGCGCCGACGCTCACGACCGCGCCGACCGCCGGGCTCTGGGTGATCTCGTACTTGCCGGGGCCGATGGCGGGCGGGGCGCCGAGCGTGCCGCTCATCACCGCGAGGAAGACGGAGCGCATGTTGGCCTTCGAGTCGTTGGCCGTGAGCATGCTGCAGAGGTTGGTCGCGTCGGAGGCGATCACCGCCACCATCGAGAGGCCGACGCTGACGCCCTGCTCGACGCAGGTGCCGGACCCGGAGATGGCGACCGACTCCACCGGCGCCACGTGGGTCGGACCGGAGGCGACCAGCGCGCCCGTCGGGTGGCCGTCTCCGCTGCCGCCGCCGCAGGCGATGAGGGACGAGACGAGGACGACCGCGAGGATCCGTCGCATGGTGCCTCCCTGGTTGAAGTGAAACCAGTAGCCCACCGCGGAAGCGGTCGTTCAACCCCCGCGGGGACGGCCCCGAGCGGTCGGCATCACCAAGGGTCGCACCGTTCGGGCCGCGGCGTCCGGCCGCGCCGGGTCGGGCCGCTACCGCGAACGACCCGGGGTCGTTAAGTAGGGGCGTCGAGCACGACCGACGGAGTCACCATGCCAGCGCCCGCCCACGCTCCTCTCCGGCTCACCCGGGCCCCGCTCCTCACGAGGGTCGCCGTGGCGACCGCCGCGCTCACCGCCACCCTCCTCGCCGGCTGCGCCGCGACCCGCGCTGGCGCGCCGTCGGCTCCCGAACCTCCGCCGTCCCTGGACTTCGCAGCGCTCGTCGCCGCGCCGGACCGCACCGCCGAGGATCGCGCGCTCGACCCCGGCCGCCACCCGGCCGACCTCGTCGCCTTCCTCCGGCTGCGCCCCGGCATGCGCGTCGCCGAGCTGGGTGCGGGGGGCGGCTACACGGCGGAGCTGATGGCGCGGGCCGTCGGCCCGACCGGCACCGTCTACGCCCAGAACCCCGACGCCTTCCGCAAGTTCATCGGCCCGGCCTGGCCGGCGCGGCTCGCGCGCCCCGTCATGCGCTGCGCCGTCCGCGTCGACCGCGAGTTCGACGACCCGCTCCCGCCCGACGCCCACGGCCTCGACCTCGTCCTCATGAACGCCGTCTTCCACGACACCATCTGGCTCCGGACCGATCGCGCCCGGATGGTCCGGGCCATCTTCGACGCCCTCGCGCCGGGCGGCGCCTTCGTCGTCATCGACTCGAGCGCGCGGCCGGGCGCCGACACGTTCTCGGCGGCCTACGAGCTCCACCGCGTCGACGAGGCGCTGGTGCGCCGCGAGGTCGAGGCGGCCGGCTTCCGCGCGGCGGAGACGAGCGACTTCCTGCGCAACCCGGCCGACGCCCGCGACTGGAACGCGGCGCCCAACGAGGCGGGCGCGCGCCGCGGCACGAGCGACCGGTTCGCCATCCGCTTCGTGAAGCCGTGACGCCGCGGGCGTGACGCACCGGGCGCCAGCGCGGAGAGGCCCGCCTACCCCCGCGCCGCGATCTCCTCGGCGAGCGCCAGCAGCCGCCGCGCCACCTCGACGTGCAGCGCCTCGACGAGCCGCCCGTCCACCACCACCACGCCGCGCCCGAAGCTCTCCGCCTCGGCGTGGGCCACCATGATCCGGCGCGCCGCGGCCAGCTCCTCCTCGGCGGGCCCGAAGAGCCGGTTGGCGGCGGCGATGGTCTTCGGGTGGATGAGCGTCTTGCCGTCAAAGCCGAGGTCGCGCCCCTGCCGGCAGGCCGCCTCGAAGCCGGCCTCGTCGTCGAGGTCGAGGTGGACGCCGTCGAGGCAGGCGAGCCCGTGGGCCCGCGCCGCCAGCACCACGAGCGAGAGCGCCGCCAGCACCTCGGCGCGCCCGGGCGTGTGGCGGGCGCGCAGGTCCTTCACGAGGTCGCTCGTCCCGGCCACGAGGCAGGCGAGCCGCGGCGACGCGGCGGCGATCTCGGCGGCCCGCAGCACCCCGCGCGGCGTCTCGATCATGGCCCAGAGCGAGAGCCGGTCCGGCGCGCCGTGGCGGAAGAGCGCTGCCTCGGCCGCGGCCACCTCCTCCGCCGACTCGACCTTGGGCAGGAGCACCGCGTCGGCGCCGGCCCGCGCCACCGCCTCCAGATCCTCGGCGCCCCAGGGCGTCGCGCCGCCGTTCACGCGCACCACCTTCTCGCGGAAGCCGAAGCCTCCCGCGGCGAGCGCCGCCACCACCCGCGCCCGCGCCTCGGCCTTGGCGGCGGGCGCCACCGCGTCCTCGAGGTCGAGCAGGAGCACGTCGGCGTCGAGCGTGCGCGCCTTCTCGAGGGCGCGGGCGTTGGCGCCGGGCATGTAGAGGGCGCTGCGGCGAGGGCGTGCGGTCCGGTCCATTGGGGGCCTCCCCGCGCATGGTATCGCGGGTCGCCCGGGACTTCCGGGTGCTAGAGCGCCCGCCCCGATTCTGCGAGAATGCGCCGCCCAACCACCCGCGAGGCTTCCATGAACCGCGTGAAGAACTTCAACGCCGGCCCGGCCGCCCTCCCCCTCCCCGCGCTGGAGCGCGCCCGCGAGGAGCTGCTCGACTTCGCGAAGAGCGGCATGTCGGTCATGGAGCACAGCCACCGCGGCAAGGAGTACGAGGCGGTGCACGACGAGGCCATCGCGCTGCTGCGCGAGCTGCTCGGCGTGCCGGCCACGCACGAGGTGCTCTTCCTGCAGGGCGGCGCCTCGCAGCTCTTCGCCCAGATCCCGATGAACCTCGTCGAGAAGGGCAAGACGGCCGACTACGTCGTCACCGGCGCCTGGAGCGAGAAGGCGCTCTCGGAGGCCAAGGTGGCGACCGCCATGCTGGGCGGCGCGGTCCGCGTCGCCTGCACCACCGGCACCGGCGAGGGCAAGGAGAAGAGCTACCTCCGCGCGCCGCTGCCGGCCGAGGTGAAGGCGGCCCCCGACGCGGCCTACCTGCACGTCACCTCGAACGAGACGATCCACGGCGTGGAGCTCGACGTCGATCCGTCGCGCCCCTTCCCCTCGGCGGCCGGCGTGCCGCTGGTCGTCGACATGTCGAGCGACTTCCTCTGGAAGAAGGTCGACGTCTCGCGCTTCGGCCTCATCTACGCCGGCGCCCAGAAGAACATCGGCCCGTCGGGCGTGGTGGTGGTCATCGTCGACAAGAAGCTCGTCGAGCAGGGGCGCAAGGACATCCCCAAGATCTTCCAGCTGCGCACCGCCGCCGAGAACAAGTCGCTCTACAACACGCCGCCCACCTTCGGCATCTACATGATCCGGAACGTGCTCGCCTGGCTGAAGGGGCTCGGCGGCCTCGAGGCGATGGAGGCGCGCAACCGCAAGAAGGCGGGCGTGCTCTACGGCGCCATCGACGCCAACGCCGCCTTCTACCGCTGCCCGGTGGAGAAGCAGAGCCGCTCGGTCATGAACATCGTCTTCCGGCTGCCGACCGAGGCGGACGAGGAGCGCTTCGTGAAGGAGGCCAAGGCGAGGGGCATGGTCGGCCTCAAGGGCCACCGGTCGGTCGGCGGCATCCGCGTCTCCGCCTACAACGCGGTCGAGCCGGCCTGGATCGACGAGCTGGCGGCCTTCATGGCCGACTTCGCGAAGAAGGCTTAGCGCCCGGTGCGCGGGGGCGGGTTCCACCAGACCGCCCCCTTGTCCTTCACCGCCTCCCAGGCGGCGTAGCGGGCGTCCTTCTCCTCGTCCTTCGTCATCGGCGTGAAGGCCTCGACCGCCGCCCAGGCGGCGTCCTGC
>DASTGK010000257.1:0-5827 GCA_035719085.1 Anaeromyxobacteraceae bacterium | reverse complement strand
CGGGCCGGCTTCCCGGCCGGCACGGTCTCCGGCTCGCCCAAGGTGCGGGCCATGGAGATCATCGACGAGCTCGAGCCGGCGCGGCGCGGCCCCTACGCCGGCGCCGTCGGCTACTTCGACCGCGGCGGCAACATGGAGATGTGCATCGCCATCCGCACGCTCATGGCGCACGGCCGCAAGGTCTCGGTGCAGGCGGGCGGCGGCCTGGTCTACGACTCGGTGCCGGAGGCCGAGTACCAGGAGACGGTCAACAAGTCGCGCGCCGTCTTCACCGCGGTGGCCCAGGCCGAGGCGCGGGTGCTCGACGCCGTGGCCCGACCGCCGGCGCGCCAGCCGGCCGCCCGCCGAAAGGCCAAGGCCCCGGCCCGCCGCGCCGCCCGCAAGGGAGGCCGCCCATGAGCGCGCGCGTCCTCCTCGTCGACAACTACGACTCCTTCACCTTCAACCTGGTCCAGTACCTCGGCGAGCTGGGCGCGGCGGTGACCGTCGTCCGCAACGACCAGATCGACGTGGCCGGCATCCGCGCGGCGCGCCCCGACGGCCTGGTCCTCTCGCCGGGCCCGTGCACGCCCGACGAGGCCGGCGTCACGCTCGAGGCCATCCGCGCGCTGCAGGGGGCGCTCCCCATCCTCGGCGTCTGCCTGGGCCACCAGGCCATCGGCCAGGCCTTCGGCGGCAAGGTCGTCCGCAACGCCCGCATCGTCCACGGCAAGGCGAGCCCGGTGCACCACGGCGGCGCCGGCCTCTACCGCGGGCTGCCGAGCCCGTTCCAGGCCGGCCGCTACCACTCGCTGGTGGTGGAGCGGGAGAGCCTGCCCGAGGCGCTCGAGGTGACGAGCTGGACGGCCGAGGGGGAGATCATGGGGCTGCGCCACCGGACGCTCGACGTCGAGGGCGTGCAGTTCCACCCGGAGTCGATCCTGACCGAGGCCGGGAAGCCGCTGCTCGCCAACTGGCTGGCGCGCCTCGCGCCCGGGAGGACGCCGTGATCCAGCAGACCCTGCCGCGGCTGCTCGACGGCCAGCCGCTCTCCCGCGCCGAGATGGCCGAGGTGATGACCGAGATCGCCGACGGCTCGGCCACGCCGGCCCAGGTGGGCGCCTTCCTGGCGGCGCTGCGGCTCAAGGGCGAGACCGTGGACGAGATCGCCGGCGCCGCCGAGGTGATGCGGGCGCGCGCCGAGCGGGTCCACGTGGCCGCCCCGGTCTTCGTCGACACCTGCGGCACCGGCGGCGACGGGCGCAACACCTTCAACATCTCCACCACCGCCGCCTTCGTGGTGGCCGGCGCCGGCGTGGTGGTGGCCAAGCACGGCAACCGCGCCGTCTCCTCCCGCTCCGGCTCGGCCGACGTGCTGGCGGCGCTCGGCGTCGACGTCGAGGCCCCCATCGCCCGGGTCGAGCGGGCCGTCGCCGAGGTGGGCATCGGCTTCCTCTTCGCGCCGCGGCTCCACCCGGCCTTCAAGGCGGTGGCCGGCATCCGCCGCGAGCTCGGGGTGCGCACCGTCTTCAACCTGCTCGGCCCGCTCGCCAACCCGGCCGGCGCGCGCCACCAGGTGATGGGCGTCTACGAGCCGCGCTGGGTGCCCATCATCGGCGGCGTGCTGGCGGCGCTCGGCGCGGTCCACGCCTTCGTGGTCCACGGCGAGGGGCTCGACGAGATCACCGTCACCGGCATGACCCACGTGGCCGAGGTGAAGGACGGCGCGGTGGAGCGCTACTGCGTCGTCCCCGAGGACCTGGGGCTGGCGCGCCACGCCGAGGTCGAGATCGTGGGCGGCGACGCGGCCAGGAACGCCGCCATCCTCACCGACGTGCTCGGCGGCCAGAAGGGCGGCCCGCGCGACGCGGTGCTGGCCAACGCCGCCGCCGCGCTGGTCTGCGCCGAGGTGGTCCCCGACCTGCGCGCCGGCGTGAGGCTCGCCACCGAGGCCATCGACCGGGGCGCGGCCGCCGAGAAGCTGCGGCGGCTCGTCGAGGCGATGCAGGCGGCATGACCACGTACCTCGACGCCATCCTGGCGCGGAAGCGGGAGGAGGTGGCGGCGCAGCAGGCCGCCCGGCCACTCGCCGAGCTGCGCGCCCGCCTCGCCGACGCGCCCCCGCCCCGCGACTTCGCCGGCGCCCTCTCGCCGCGCGGCGGCCCGGCCCGGATCATCGCCGAGGTGAAGCGGGCCAGCCCGTCGGCCGGCGCCATCGCCGCGGCGCTCGACGCCCCGGCCCAGGCGGCGCGCTACGAGGCGGCCGGCGCCGCCGCGGTCTCGGTGCTGACCGACGGCCCCGGCTTCGGCGGCTCGCTCGAGGACCTGGTGGCGGTGCGGGCGCGCGTGGCGCTGCCGGTGCTGCGCAAGGACTTCACGGTGGACGGCTGGCAGCTCGTCGAGGCGCGCGCCGCCGGGGCCGACGCCGCGCTCCTCATCGTGGCCGCGCTGCCCGGCGACCAGCTCCGCCGGCTCCACGACCTGTGCGGCGAGCTCGGGCTCCACGCCCTCGTCGAGGTGCACGACGCCGCCGAGGCGGAGCGGGCCCTCGCCGCCGGCGCCCGGATCGTCGGCGTCAACAACCGCGACCTGCACACCTTCCAGGTGGACCTCGCCACCTCGGAGCGGCTCGTGCCCACCTTCCCGGCCGGGGTGAAGGGCGTCGCCGAGAGCGGCGTCCGCACCGGGGCCGACGCGCGGCGGCTGCGCGCCGCCGGGGCGCCCAACCTGCTCGTGGGCGAGGCGCTGGTCCGCGCCGCCGATCCGGGCGCGCTCCTGCGGGAGCTCTGCGCGTGAGCGCCCCGGGGCCGAGCCCCGCCGGCCCGGCCGCGGCGCCGCGGGTCAAGATCTGCGGCCTCACCCGGCTCGAGGACGCGCTCGCCGCGGTGGCGCTCGGCGCCGACGCCCTCGGCTTCAACTTCTGGCCCGGCTCGAAGCGCTTCATCGCGCCCGCCGAGGCCCGGCGCATCGTCCGCGCCCTGCCGCCGCTCGTCACCACGGTCGGCGTCTTCGTCGACCCGGCCCACGACGAGGCGGTGGCGGCCGCCGCCGTCTCCGGCGTGCAGGTGCTGCAGCTCCACGGCGACGAGCCGCCGGAGCTCTGCCGCTCCTTCCAGCTGCCGGTGGTGAAGGCGCTGCGCGTCGCCGGGCCGGAGTCGCTCGAGGCGCTCGACCGCTACGCCGGCGTGGCCGGCTTCCTCCTCGACGCCGCCTCGCCCGGCTACGGCGGCAGCGGCCGCACCTTCGACTGGTCCATCGCCCGGGCCGCCGCGGCGCGCGCCACCGTGCTCCTCGCCGGCGGCCTCCACCCCGGCAACGTGGCCGAGGCGGTGCGGGCGGTGCGCCCCTGGGCCGTCGACGTCGCCAGCGGCGTCGAGGCGGCGCCGGGCGTGAAGGACCACGAGCTGATGGCCCGCTTCATCCGCGCGGCCAAGGAGCAGCAGGCATGACCCCGAGCCCCCTCCCCGACGCCCGCGGCCGGTTCGGCCCCTACGGCGGCCGCTACGTGCCCGAGACGCTGGTGCCGGCGCTCGACGAGCTCGAGGCCGCCTGGCAGGCGGCGCGCCACGACCTCGCCTTCCGGCGCGAGCTCTCCGAGCTGCTCACCCGCTTCGCCGGCCGCGAGACGCCGCTCGGCGAGGCGCGGCGCCTCTCGGAGGCGGCGGGCGGCTGCCGCGTGCTCCTGAAGCGCGAGGACCTGTGCCACACCGGCGCGCACAAGGTGAACAACACGCTCGGCCAGGTGCTGCTGGCCCGGCGCATGGGCAAGACGCGCATCATCGCCGAGACCGGCGCCGGCCAGCACGGCGTGGCCACCGCCACCGCCGCCGCGCTCTTCGGCCTGCCCTGCGACGTCTACATGGGCGCGCTCGACGTGGAGCGGCAGGCGCTCAACGTCTTCCGCATGGAGCTCATGGGCGCGCGCGTGATCCCGGTCCAGTCCGGCTCGCGCACGCTCAAGGACGCCATGAACGAGGCGCTGCGCGACTGGGTCACCAACGTCCGCGACACCCACTACATCATCGGCTCGGTGGCCGGGCCCCACCCCTACCCGGCCCTGGTGCGCGACTTCCAGAGCGTCATCGGCACCGAGGCGCGGGCCCAGTGCCTGGAGCTCGCCGGCCGGCTGCCCGACGCGGTGGTGGCCTGCGTCGGCGGCGGCTCCAACGCCATGGGGATCTTCTCCGCCTTCGTGGGCGACGCCGCGGTGCGGCTCGTCGGCGTCGAGGCGGCCGGCTACGGCCTCGACACCGGCAAGCACGGCGCCGCCCTGGCGCGCGGCACGCCCGGCGTGCTCCACGGCTCGAAGAGCTACGTGCTGCAGGACGAGCACGGCCAGATCGTCGAGGTCCACTCCATCTCGGCCGGCCTCGACTACCCGGGCGTCGGGCCGGAGCTCTCGTACCTCAAGGACACCGGCCGGCTGGAGCTGCGCCAGGCGACCGACGACCAGGCGCTCGACGGGCTGCTCGCCCTCGCCCGGCTCGAGGGGATCATCCCGGCGCTGGAGACGGCCCACGCCGTCCACGCGGCGCGTGAGCTGGCGAGGGAGCTCGGGCCGAAGGGGCTGCTCGTGCTCAACGTCTCCGGGCGCGGCGACAAGGACGTCGACACGGTGCGCCGGGCGCTCGCCGCGCGCGAGGCGGCGGCGAAGCCGAAGGTGAAGGGCAGGCGGACGGCGGCGGCGCCGGCGAAGCGGGCGGCCGCGGCGAAGGCGAAGGCGAAGCCGGCCGCGAAGGCGGGCGGAAAGCGCGGGGGGCGGCGGTGAGCGGCTCGAAGCGGATCGAGGAGTCCTTCGCGCGCTGCCGGGCCGAGGGGCGCGGCGCGCTCGTGACCTACGTGATGGGCGGCGACCCGGACGTGGCCGGCTCGGCCAGGATGGCGCTCGCCTGCGTCGAGGGCGGAGCCGACCTGCTCGAGATCGGCGTCCCCTTCTCCGACCCGATCGCCGACGGCCCGACCATCCAGCTCGCCGCCGAGCGGGCGCTGCGCCACCGCACCAGCCCGCGCGACTGCCTGGCGGTGGTCCGGGCGGTCCGGGCGAAGAGCCAGGTGCCGGTGGCGCTCATGGGCTACCTCAACCCGATCCTGGCGGCTGGGCTCGAGGGCTTCGTCGCCGAGGCGGCCGCGGCCGGCGTCGACGCGCTCATCATCCCCGACCTCCTGCCGGAGGAGTCGGGCGAGCTGGCCGCCACCGCGGCGCGCCACGGCCTGGCGCTCGTCTTCCTCGTGGCCCCCACCTCGACGCCGGCGCGCGTCGAGGCGGCGGCGCGGGCGGCCACCGGCTTCGTCTACTTCGTCTCGGTGACCGGCGTGACCGGCGCGCGGGCCGAGCTGCCGGCCGACCTGGCCGGCAAGGTGAAGGCCGTGCGCGAGGCGAGCCGCGTGCCGGTGGTGATCGGCTTCGGCGTCTCCACGCCCGAGCAGGCGCGCGCCCTCGGCCGGCTGGCCGACGGCGTGGTGGTCGGCAGCGCCATCGTCTCGCGCGTGGCCGCGCCCGGGCCGGTGGCGGCCCGGGCCAGCGGCGTCGCCCGCTTCGTCCGCTCGCTCGCGAAGGCGCTGCGGTAGGCCCTCTTCCTCTCCCTCTCCCCCACCGGGCGTCCCTCTGACTCTGCTCCCTCTCCCCCAACGGGGGCGAGGGCCGGGGTGAGGGGGCGTTCCATCTCGTCCCGAGCGCCACACTGCTCGGAGCGGGGCGAGGCTGTCCTCGCGGAGCGCGGCCGCGGGGGGCGGCGTGGTCCCCCCCGGCCTCATGATTCATCACATCAGGTTGGGCCCCGACTCGATGGCGCCCACCGTGCCACGACGGGTCCCGAGCGCGAGCGTCCTCCACAGGGCGGCGGAGAGG
>DASTGK010000256.1:0-18306 GCA_035719085.1 Anaeromyxobacteraceae bacterium | reverse complement strand
GCTCACTCGCGCGCGTCCTCGGTCTCGATCAGCCGGTAGATGGCCGCGGCGTCCGGCGCCGCCAGGATCGCCTCGCGGAAGGCCGGCGAGCGGAAGATGCGGCTCACCCGCGCCAGCGCCTTGAGGTGGACGCCGGCCGAGCTCTCCGGCGCGAAGAGCGCGAAGAAGAGCCGGGCCGGCCGCCCGTCGATGGCGCGGAAGTCGATCCCCTCGGGCGCCCGCCCGAAGGCCGCCGTGAGCACCGGCAGGGCGGCGAGCTTGGCGTGCGGGATGGCCACGCCCTCGCCGATGCCGGTGGAGCCGAGCTTCTCCCGGTCGAGCAGGGTCTGCAGGAGCTTCCCCGCGTCCAGCCCGGCGGCGGCGGCCACCGGCCGGCAGAGCTCGGCCAGCACCTCGGGGGCGGTGCGCCCCGCGAGGTGCTCGATCACCGCGTCGGGCCTCAGGAACTCGACGATCTTCACGGCGGGTCCGGGCGCGCGCCGCTACGCGGTGCGGGCCTCGATGAGCCCCAGGCTGCCGTCGTCGCGCCGGTAGACCACGTTGACGCACTGGTCGCTGGCGTTCTGGAAGACGAAGAAGTGGCTGCCCAGCAGGTCGAGCTGCAGGATGGCCTCGTCCACCGTCATCGGCTTGGCCTGGAAGGCGGTGCTCTTCACCACGCGGTGGCTGGGGCGCTCCGGGTGGTCGATGATGTCGATGACGTCGTGGCGCACCTCCACGGGGGCCGCCTCGGCCGCGGCGCCGTTCTTCTGGGCGGCCAGCTTGCCCTTGTGCTTCAGCAGCTGCCGCTCGATCTTGTCGGCCGCCTCGTCGATCGAGGCGTACATGTCCTTCGACTTGGCGCTGCCGCGAAGCAGGAAGCGCCCCGCCTTCACGGTGATCTCGGCGTGGTGCGCGAGGTTCTCCACGTGGAGGACCGCGTGCGCCTCGCTGGGCCGGTCGATGTACTTCTGGACGTGCTCGACGCGCCCCTTCACGTGCGCCTTGAGGGCCTCGGTGGGCTCGAGATGCCGGAAGGTGATGTTCACCTGCATGAACCGCCTCCTTGAGAGGGCCGTTGAAACGCCTCGACCGCGGCCCGCGCGCCGGAGGGCGTCGCTGGTGCCGCGGCCGATGGAGCTGCCGGCTGCCGACATGCTGAAGTGATGATAGCAGGGTGCCGCGCGGCGGCACCTCGATCCCGGGCCCTTTTCGGGGCGTCGGCGGCCGGAGCGAGAACCACCAGGTTCCTAGAAGTACTTCTTGCGCTTCGAGCTCGGCAGGATGCCGAGCACCTCGCGGTACTTCGCGACGGTGCGGCGCGCGATCTCGATCCCCTGCGCCCGCAGCAGCTCGACGATCCGCTGGTCGGAGTGCGGGTGCTTGGGATCCTCGGCCGCCACGATCTGCTTGATGTGGTTCTTCACCGCCTCGCTCGCGATCTCGTCGCCCCCGGTCCGGTTGATGGCCGAGTTGAAGAAGAACTTGAGCTCGTAGATGCCCTGCGGCGTGTGGACGTACTTGTTGGTGGTGACGCGCGAGACGGTCGACTCGTGCATCCCGATGTCCTCGGCCACGTCGCGCAGGATGAGCGGCTTCAGGTGGGCGATGCCCTTGTCGAGGAAGTCCCGCTGGAACTTCACGATCGACTCGGTGACCTTGTAGATGGTCCGCTGCCGCTGGTGGATGGAGCGGATGAGCCAGACGGCGCTGCGCAGCTTCTCCTGGATGTAGTCCTTGGCCTTGCCCGCCTGGCCGTTCTTGAGGGCGGCGCGGTAGGTGGCGCTGATGCGCAGCTTGGAGAGGCCGTCGTCGTTCAGCACCGTGACGTAGCGGTCGCCCATCTTGTGGACGTAGACGTCCGGCGTGATGTACTGCGCCTCCTCGCCGGTGTAGGCGCGGCCCGGCTTCGGGTCGAGGCGGCTGATCACCTTGACCGCCTTCACCACCTCCTCGATCGAGATCTTCAGGTCCTTGGCGATGGCCTGGTAGTTCTTCGACTCGAGGTGGCGCAGGTGGCGCTCGATGATGGCCACGATCTCGGGCGTGTCGGCGTTGAGGTACCGCACCTGGAGCAGCAGGCACTCGCGCAGGTCGCGGGCGGCGATGCCGATGGGGTCGAGGGCCTGGACCTTCTTCAGCACCTCCTCGCACCGCTCCAGCCCCACCCCGGCCTCGAAGGAGACGCGGACCAGCGGGTCGCGCGGGCTGGCGTCGTCGGTCTCGCCCTCGACGGCCGGCATCTTGAAGTAGCCGTCCTGGTCGAGGTTGCCGATGATCAGCATCGCCACCCGCTCCTCGTCCTCGGTGAACTTGGAGAGGCGCAGCTGCCAGACGAGGTGGTCGGTGAGGTCGGCCTTCTTGGTGAGGGTGGCCTCGTAGCCCGGCAGCTCCTCGTCGGCCAGGCCGCGGTTGGAGGGGGCGGTGTGGCCCTGCAGCTGGTAGTGGTCGAGGTACTGGTCCCAGTCGATCTCGTTCGACCCCTCCTCGCCCTTCACCTCCTCCGACTTGTCGGGCTCCTTGGCGGCCGGCGCGGCCTCGGCGGCCGCCTCCTCGGCCGGGCTGGCGCCCGAGTCGGCCACCGGCTCCTCGCCGTCGTCCGCCCCGTCGAGGAGCGGGTTCTCGTTCATCTCGGTGCGGACGAGGTCGACGAGCTCCATGCGCGACAGCTGCAGGAGCTTGATGGCCTGCTGCAGCTGGGGCGTCATCACCAGCTGCTGCGTCATCTTGAGGTGCTGCTTCAGCTCGAGGCTCATGGCGTCCTCAACTCTCCGCGGGGACGTCGTCGAGGCGGAACTTCTCCCCGAGGTAGACGGCGCGCGCCCGCGCGCTCCCGGCGATCTCGGCCGGCGTGCCGGACTCGAGGATGGTGCCGGAGGACAGGATGTAGGCCCGGCCGCAGATGCCGAGCGCCTCGCG
The DNA here is from genome assembly GCA_035719085.1 of Anaeromyxobacteraceae bacterium. Classification (GTDB taxonomy): domain Bacteria; phylum Myxococcota; class Myxococcia; order Myxococcales; family Anaeromyxobacteraceae; genus JADKCZ01. The sequence continues at coordinate 15,408 of DASTGK010000256.1, read as the reverse complement.
CACGTTGTGGTCGGTGATGAGCACGCCGATGTGCCGGTCGCGCAGGGAGCCGATCAGCTTCTGCAGCTCGCCCACGGCGATGGGATCGACGCCGGCGAACGGCTCGTCGAAGAGGATGTAGCGCGGGTTGGAGAGGAGGCTGCGCGCGACCTCGGCCCGGCGCCGCTCGCCGCCGGAGAGGGTCTCGCCGAGGCTCCCGGCCACCTTCTGCAGCCGGTACTCCTCGAGGAGCTGGTCGGCGCGCTGCTCGCGCTCCCTTCGCCCCACGCCCAGCGCCTCGAGGACGCCGGTGAAGTTCTGGCGCACGGTCAGCTTGCGGAAGATCGAGGCCTCCTGCGGCAGGTAGCCGACGCCGAGCCGGGCGCGCCGGTGCATGGGCAGCCGCGTCAGGTCCTCGTCGCCGAGCAGCACCTTCCCCTGGTCGGGCGTGACGAGCCCCACCACCATGTTGAAGCTCGTCGACTTGCCGGCGCCGTTCGGGCCGAGCAGCCCCACCACCTCGCCCGGCGCCACGTGGAAGGAGACGCCGTCCACCACGCGGCGGCGCCGGTAGCTCTTCACCAGCCCCTCGGCGCGCAGCGTGAGGCCGTCGGCGCTCATCGCTTGGCCTCCGCCTTCGGCGCCGCGGCCGGGCCGCCGAGCTTCCCGAGGTCGAGCTGGTCGCCGGGGACCGTCACCTGCGCCGCCCCCTCGAGCCGCACCTCGTCGGCCCCGAGGTCGTAGACCAGCTTCTCGGCGCGCGCCTCGGTGCCGCCGTCCTTGAGGAGCGGCTTGCCGGTGCAGACGACGGTGGCGCCGTCGCGGTCGTAGGTGGCCCGGTCGCAGGTGACGACGCGCGTGCCGCGGGTGAGCCGCACGTCGCCCTCGCAGGTGGCGCGCGCGAGCTTCCCCTGCGGGTCGTTGTCGCCGGTGAGCTTGCGGCAGGAGAGGGTGGCGTCGTCGTGCGTCAGGGTCACGAGCGGCTTGCCGACCACCGTCATGCGCCGCGTGTTCCAGTTGAAGCGGACCTGGTCGGCGTCGACCTTCACCGGCTTGTCGGAGGCGAGCGCCTTCAAGCCGGAGGGGGCGCCGGGCGCCGGGGTGGCCTTGGCCTCCGGCGCCTCCGCGCCCGCCGGGGTGGCGGGCGGCGGCAGCGAGGGCTCGGCCGCGAGGGCGAGCGCCAGGAGGAGGGCGGAGGTCATCGGGTCACCGGGAGGCCAGCGACCATCCGGGCGCCGCCCGAGATGGCGATGTCGCCGGTGGCCGGGTCGAGCGTGAAGCCGGTGCCGGTCAGCCGGTAGCCCTTGCCGGCGAGGACCACCGGATCCTCGCCCCGGACGAGGCCCGCGCCGCGCTCCTCGCCCGGCCGCGGGTCGTAGGAGGCCGAGCCGGTGGTGGCGACGTCGGTGCCGTGCTCGGCCCTGAGGCCGCCCGACACCTCGAAGTGGCGCTCGGAGGCCGTCCCCTGCCCCGAAGGAGCCGTGAGGCGCACCGGCTGGGCGGCGTCGGCCAGGAGGAGCGCGAGGCCGTCGGCGGTGAGATCGGTGGTGTCCCGGCGGTAGGTGACCCTGGCCGCCTCGCCGGTGGCGCGCGTCACGCCACCGCGGTCGATCCGGAACGCCACCCCATCCATGACGAGCCCCGGCACCACGTCACCGGCCTCCCGCGGATGGGCGGGACGGCAGCCGAGGGCGAGGGCGCTCCAGGCGAAAATGGCGGCGGCGGCACGGAACGAGCGCATTCAAGTGCTCTGAACCCTAGCACTCTTTTCCATGCCAATCCACGGGCACAGGCTTTGCTAGGACCGAGGGAGTGACCCGTCGCTAAGCACCCGGGATCGCGGTCCCTTTCGCGTCCGGCGCGGGGGCTGCAGACGCCTCTTCGGGCGACTCCGGCTGGGTCTTCCAGCGCTCGTGCATCCAGACCCAGTCGGCCGGGTGGCGCCGGATGGCGTCCTCCATGACCGCCTGGCAGGCGGCCGTGACGCGCAGCACCTCGGCCTCGCGGTCGGCCGGGTTCGGGTCGTACGGGACCTCGGTCGCCTCGAAGACGAAGCCGTCGCCGGGGCGCTCGCTCCGCCGGTGGCTCGTGCCGACCAGGATGGGCGCGCCGGAGCGCAGCGCCAGGTCGGCCGGGGCGCGCGGCGTGTAGGCGGGCCGCCCGAAGAACGGCACCCAGACCCCCTGCACCTTGGTGTCCTGGTCGACGAGGATGCCGAGCACCTCGTTCCGCTTGAAGACGCGGAGCAGCGCCCGGGCGGTCGACGGGTCCTCGCGCCAGAGCGTGGTGACGCCGCCCTCCTTGCGCCACTCTTCGATGAGCCCCATGAGCCGGGCGTCGCCGCCGCGCTTCGCCACCGCCGAGACCGGGGCGCCGACGCGGGCCACGAGCCGCGCCATCAGCTCCCAGTTCCCCAGGTGGCCGGTGACGTAGACGATCCCCTTGCCGCGGGCGAGCGCGCCGCGCAGGAGCGCCGGGTCCTCCACCCCCATGTACTCGACGAGCCGGGCGTCCCAGGAGCGGATGGAGGTGATCTCCATCGCCGACATGCCGAGGTGGACGAACATGCGCCGGGCGATGTCGCGCCGCTCCGCCTCGCCCTTCTCCGGGAAGGCGAGGGCGAGGTGCTCGAGGGCCAGCCGGCGGGTCGCGCCGAAGAGGTGGAAGGCGAGCGCGCCGCCGAAGGCGCCGATGCGGAGCGCCGGCCCGAGCGGGATGAGGGCCACGAGCCGCAGGAGCGCCGCGATGACGCGGGAGCGGAGGCCGCGCTTCAGGCGCTTGTGGAGCGGGACGGTCACGGCGCGTGGACCAGGCCGCGCGCCGCGCCGATGAGGTCGCAGAGCTCGCGCACCGCCCCGCGCCCGCCGCCGGCGGCGGCGACGAAGTGGACCTCGGCCCGGACCTCGGGGCGGGCGTCGGCGGGGGCGGCGGAGAGGCCGACGCGGCGCAGCAGCGGCAGGTCGTTCACGTCGTCGCCCATGTAGGCCACCTCGTCGTCGGCGAGGCCGAGGTGGGCGAGCTGCCCGTACCCGGCCAGCTTGTCGAGCTGGCCGAAGATGACGTGCTTGAAGCGCAGCTCCTCGAGCCGGCGCTGCGTCGCCTTGCCGGGGCGGCCGGAGATGACGCCGAAGTCGAGGTGGTCGCGCAGGAGCACGATGCCGTGGCCGTCCTTCACGTCGAAGGCCTTCATCAGCTCCCCCTCGGCGCCGTAGTAGAGCCGGCCGTCGGTGAGGACGCCGTCGACGTCGAGGAGGACGAGCTTCACCCGGGCGGCGCGCTGGAGGAGCGCCCGCGGCGGGATGCGCCCCCGCGACCTCGGCGCGCCGCGCGACGCCGCGGCGGTCACGGCTGGCCCAGGGCGCGCCGGATGGCGAGCACGTCGGTGAGCAGCCGGTCGGCCAGATCGAAGTCGAGGCTGTTCGGGCCGTCGCTCTTGGCGGTGGCCGGGTCCTCGTGGATCTCCATGAAGAGCGCGTCGATGCCGACGGCCGCCGCGGCGCGGGCCAGCGGCGCCACGAACTGCCGGTCGCCGCCGGTGACGTCGCCGCCGCCGCCGGGGAGCTGCACCGAGTGGGTGGCGTCCAGGCAGACCGGCACGCCCAGCTCGCGCATCTGCACCAGCGCCCGCATGTCGACCACCAGGTTGCCGTAGCCGAAGGTGGCGCCGCGCTCCATGAGGAGCACGTTCTCGTTGCCCGCCTCGCGGCACTTGGCGACGGCGTGGCGCATCTCCTTGGGGGCGAGGAACTGCCCCTTCTTCACCGAGACCGCCTTGCCGTGGGTGGCGCAGGCGATGACGAGGTCGGTCTGGCGGCAGAGGAAGGCCGGCACCTGCAGCACGTCGACCACCCGGCCGGCCGGCTCCGCCTGCCAGGTCTCGTGGACGTCGGTGGTGCAGGGCAGGCCCGTCTCGCGCTTCACCGCCTGGAAGGCGGCGAGCCCGGCCTCGAGCCCCGGGCCGCGGTAGCTCTTGCCGCTGGAGCGGTTGGCCTTGTCGAAGCTCGCCTTGAAGATCACGGGCAGGCCGTGCTTCTCGGCGAGCGCCTTCACCTTGCGCGCGTGGGCGAGGGCGTGGGCCTCCCCCTCCATGACGCAGGGGCCGGCCACGAGGAGGAGCTTCCTCCCGTCGCCGACCTCGTACCCGCCGAGGCGGGCGAGGACCTGGGGCATGTCGTGTCCTTCCGTGGAGCCGGCCGGGCGCGCCCGGGGCGAGGGCGCGCCCGAGGCCGGGTCAGGCGTTCTTGCCGAGCGGCAGCTTCTTCACCTCGGCCGTGGGGGCCCGCTGGCTGGCGTCGCGGTGGTCGCGGGCCGCCTTGACGAAGCCGGCGAAGAGCGGGTGCGGGGCGAAGGGCTTCGACTTGAACTCGGGGTGGAACTGGCACCCGACGAAGTGCGGGTGGTTGTTGAGCTCGATCATCTCGACCAGGCCGAGGTCCGGGTTGGTCCCGGAGAAGACCATGCCGGCCTCCTCGAAGCGCGCCCGGTAGGCGTTGTTGAACTCGAAGCGGTGGCGGTGGCGCTCGGCCACCACCTCCTTGCCGTAGAGCTCGCGGGCCAGCGTCCCCTCCTTGAGCTGGCAGGGGTAGCTGCCGAGCCGCATGGTCCCGCCCTTGTCGGTGACCGCCTTCTGCTCCTCCATCAGCGTCACCACCGGGTGCGGCGTCTGCTCGTCGAACTCGAGCGAGTTGGCCTTGTCGAGGCCGAGCACGTCGCGGCCGAACTCGATGACCGCCATCTGCAGGCCGAGGCAGATGCCGAAGAAGGGCACCTTGTGCTCGCGGGCGTGGCGCACCGCCAGGATCTTGCCCTCGGTGCCGCGGATGCCGAAGCCGCCCGGCACCAGGATGGCGTCCACCTGGTCGAGCGCCGAGAGGTCGCCCTCCTCCAGCTTGGTGGAGTCGATGAAGACGTTCTCCACCTTCACGTCGCTGCCGATGCCGCCGTGGACCAGCGCCTCGTTGAGGCTCTTGTAGCTCTCCTGCAGCTCGACGTACTTGCCGACCACGCCGATGCGCACCGTGCCGTGGCGCGGGTTCTTCACCTTCTCGACGATGGTCTCCCACTTCTCGAGGCGCGGGGCGCGGCTCCAGATGTTGAAGAGCTCGGCCAGCTTGTCGTCGAGCCCCTCGGTGTGGAGCTGCAGCGGCACCTCGTAGATCGACTTCACGTCGAGGGCGGTGAAGACCGCGCCCGGGTCGACGTTGCAGAAGAGCGCCACCTTGTCCTTCATGTCGCGCGGGATCTCGCGGTCCGAGCGGCACAGCAGGATGTCGGGCTGGATGCCGATCTCGCGCAGCTCCTTCACCGAGTGCTGCGTCGGCTTGGTCTTGAGCTCGCCGGCGGCGGCGATGAAGGGCACCAGCGTCAGGTGGGCGTAGACGGCGTTCTCCTCGCCCACGTCGTACTTCATCTGGCGGATGGCCTCGAGGAAGGGCAGCGACTCGATGTCGCCGACGGTGCCGCCGACCTCGACGATGAGGATGTCGGCCCCGCCGGCCGCCTCGCGGATGACCGCCTTGATCTCGTCGGTGATGTGCGGAATGACCTGGACGGTCTTGCCCAGGTACTCGCCGCGCCGCTCGCGGTTGATGACGCTCTGGTAGATGCGCCCGGTGGTGTAGTTGTTCTTCCGGGTCATCTTGGCGGTGGTGAACCGCTCGTAGTGCCCGAGGTCGAGGTCGGTCTCGGCGCCGTCGTCGGTGACGAAGACCTCGCCGTGCTGGAACGGGCTCATCGTGCCCGGGTCCACGTTGATGTAGGGGTCGAGCTTGAGGTGCATCACCTCGAGCCCGCGGTTCTCCAGCAGCGCGCCGATGGACGCCGCCGCCAGCCCCTTGCCGAGCGAGCTCACCACGCCGCCGGTGACGAACAGGTACTTGGTCTTCTTGCCTCGCTTCACCATAGGGAAATCCTCTCACCCCTGTGACGCCACGAGGGCCCGGGCGCGCTCCAGGTCCTCCGGCGTGTCGATGCCGAACCCCCGGTAGGCGGTGTCCGCCACCCGGATCCTCACCCCGTTCTCCAGCGCCCGGAGCTGCTCGAGCGCCTCCTCCCCCTCCAGCCGTCCCGGCGAGAGCCGCGCGAAGCGCTCCAGGAACGGCGCCGTGAATGCGTAGATGCCGACGTGGGCGCGGCAGAGCGGCGAGACGCCGCCGGCGCGCCGGTGCGGGATGGTGGCCCGCGAGAAGTAGAGGGCGTGGCCGGTGAGGTCGGTGACCACCTTCACCACCTGCGGGCGGTCCTCCTCGCCCGGCTCGAGCGGGCGGGCCAGCGTGCCCATCTCGGCGCCGCTCTCGTCCATGGCGGCGAGCAGCGTCTCGATCGCCTCCGGCTCGATGAGCGGCTCGTCGCCCTGCAGGTTCACCACGACCTCCGGCGCGGGCTGGAGCTTCCGCGCCGCCTCGGCCACGCGGTCCGTGCCCGTCGCGGCCGGCCCGGTCAGAATGGCGGTGGCCCCCGCGCGCTCGGCGGCAGCGGCGATGCGCGGATCGTCGGTGGCGACCGCCACCACGTCCACGCCGCGCGCCCGCCGCGCCCGCTCCACGACGTGGGCGACGACGGGTCTGCCTGCCAGATCGGCGAGGGGTTTCCCGGGAAAGCGGCTCGCTCCGTACCGGGCCGGAATGATGACGGCGACTCGTCTCAAGCCGGGGCGCCAACCTACGCCGCGCGATCGATCGCGTCAATCCGGGCCCTTCAACCTCGCGGGACGACTGGAGTTGGCCGGGGGGCGCGCCGCCTCCCGCGGCTGCGCTATGGTGCCGCGCGTGTCCCGGGTCGTGCGCGCCCACTTCACGGTCGAGCGGAACTACGCCGGGTGGCGGCTCGACGCCTACCTGATGCAGAAGATCCGCCGGCTCACCCCCGAGAAGGCGGCCTTCCTGGTGGCGGAGCGGCTCGACGCCGCCGACGGCCGGCGGCTCGCCCCCGACTCGATCGTCGAGCCGGGGCTCGCCTTCAGCCTGTGGCGCGAGGCGGAGCCCGAGCCCGAGGTGCCGCTCGCCTTCGACGTGGTCCACGACGACGGCGAGCTGCTCGTGGTCGACAAGCCGGCCGGCCTGCCCATCCACCCGACGGCCCGCTACTTCGAGCACACCTTCACCGCCGTGGCCCGCCGCCGCTACCCGGACCGCAAGGTCGACCCGGCCCACCGGCTCGACCGCGAGACCTCCGGGCTCCTCGCCTGCGGCACCGCGCCGGTCTACACGAGCGCGCTCAAGCAGGCCTTCGCCGCCGGGCGCGTGCACAAGGCCTACCTGGCCCTCGCGCTCGGCTGGCCGGAGGGCGACGCCTTCCTCGTGGACGCGCCGCTCGCGCTCACCGAGCAGAGCGCGGTGCGGGTGCGGATGCACGTCCACGCCGAGGGGGCCGTCGCCACGACCGCCTTCGAGGTGCTGGGGCGGCGGCGCGCCGCCGACGGCGCCCGCGTGGCGCTCCTCGCCTGCCGCCCGCGCACCGGGCGGCAGCACCAGATCCGCGCCCACCTGCACCACGCCGGCCTGCCGCTCGTGGGCGACAAGATCTACGGGCCGGACGAGCTCATCTTCGACCGCTTCACGCGCCGCGCCCTCACCGCCGAGGACCAGGCCGCGCTCCGGCTGCCGCGCCAGGCGCTCCACGCCTGGCGGCTCGAGCTGCCCCACCCGCGCACCGGCGAGCAGGTGGCCCTCGAGGCGCCGCTCGCGCCCGACCTGCAGGCGTTCTGGGACGGGTGCCGCTAGCTGCGCTTCGGCGCCGCCCGCACCAGCGCCCGCAGCGCCTCCGGCTCGATCGGCTTCTCGACGAAGCGGCGGCCGCTCCGCTCCTCGAAGGCGCGGGCCCCCTCGGTGTAGGCGCCGCCCGTCATGAAGACCAGGCTCGCGAGCGCGTCGGGGGCGGTGCGCTCCAGCCGCGCCGCCAGCTCCATGCCAGTGAGGGCCGGCATGATGAGGTCGCACAGGACGAGATCCCAGCGCTCGCCCGCCTCGAGCCGCCGGGCCGCCTCCTCGGCCGAGGCGAGCACCTCCACCTCGTGGCCGGCGAGCAGCCGCGCGATGACCCGGCCGACGAGCGGCTCGTCGTCCACCACCAGCACCCGCCGCCGGCTCCCGTCCTCGGCCGGCGCCGGCGCCGCGGGGACCGCCTCGTGCCCCGCCGCCGGCAGCCGCACCCGGAAGGTGGTGCCGCGCCCCGGCGCGCTCTCGACGTCGATGGCGCCGCCCAGGCCGGCGACGATGCCGTGGCAGATGGCGAGGCCGAGGCCGGTGCCGGCGCCCGCGTCCTTGGTGGTGAAGAACGGATCGAAGATCCGCGCCTGCACCTCGGGCGTCATGCCGGCGCCGGTGTCGGAGACCACGACGACCACGCCGCCCCGCTCGGCGCGCGCCGCGAGCCGCACCTCGTGCTCGCCGGCCCGCCCCTCGGGGGTGGCCTGGGCAGCGTTGACGAGCAGGTTGACCGCCACCTGCGCCAGCTCGTTGGGGCCGGCCTCGACGGCCGGCAGGCCGGGCGCGAGGTCCACCGAGAGGCGCGCCCGGCTCGCCACCTGGGCGCGGGCGATGGCCACGCCGGCCGAGAGCTCGGCCGCCACGTCGACCGGGGCCCGGGGCGTGCCGTCGGCCGGCCGGCTCAGGCGCCGCAGCCCCTGCACGGTGGCGCGGATGCGGCTGGCGCCGTCGAGCGCCTCGGCCACGGCGCGGCGCAGCTCCGGGTCGGCGCCGCCGGCCTCGAGCCGCTCGGCCAGGAAGGCCAGGTTGCCGGCGACGAAGGCGAGCGGGTTGTTGATCTCGTGGGCCACGCCGGCGGCCAGGGTGCCGACGCTGGCGAGCCGGGTCGCGAGGTGGAGGCGGCGCTCGCTCTCGCGCAGCGCGTCCTCGGCCCGCTCGCGCTCCTCGATGTTCTGCAGCAGCCGGTCCACCTCGTGGTGGAGCCGGTCGGCGCCGACCAGCTCGCCCGGCGGCACGTAGTAGAAGTTGCGGCAGACGCGGCCGTTGATCCAGACGAGCGGGTGGGTGCGGATGACGTCGCGGATCAGCTCGGGCGAGAAGCGGCGCCGGTCGTACTGGCAGATGGCCATGGCCGGCGTGCGCGCCAGCCGCTCGTTCACCTTCACCTCGTACTCGATGAGCCGCTCGCTCCCCGGGTCGCCGCCGAGCGCCCAGCTCATCTCGCCGGCGATGCGCAGGGCGCGGTAGCCCTGGCCGACCGACTGGTGGGCCACGCCGGCGGCGTAGTCGAGCATGACGTCCGGGTCGAAGCGGCCGGTGGCGAGGTAGGCCTGCCGCCCGGTCGCCATGGCGAGCCGGCCGGCGCGCGTCGAGGCGTCGACGTCCACGCCGCCCCTGGACAGCGCCGCGCCGATCCCGTCCACGGTGGCGGCGTCGGCCACGTAGAGCAGCCGGTCGCCCTGGGCGAGGCCGGTCCGGACGAACGGCAGGATGCCCTCGAGCTGCTCCTCGGGCGACTCGTAGATGAGGCAGAGGTGGTCGTGGACGCAGAGCTCGCCGGGCGGCGCCGCGGGCGGAGGATGGATCGACGGTGCGTGCGTGGCCGCCATTCGTTGCTCCTGAACCTGATCCTGCCCACCGGCGGCGGCGCACGTAAAGTGACTCCTGGGTCGGTCGCACCCGACCGGGCGAGGGGTGCGTGTGGGACAGGCGCCGGCCGTCGGCGGCGACGGCGTGCCGCCCGCGCCGCGCGCGTGCTGGCGCGCCGCGAAGTTGACGCCAGGTGATGGACCGGTAGGTTGCGCCGCCGGCCCATGCCGGGCCCGGATCAATCAAGGGAGAACGAATGTTCAAGCGGATGCTGCTGGTGCTGGTGGCCCTCGCGCCGACGCTGGCGCGCGCGGAGATCGAGGCGGGGACGATCGAGCTCGGCGGCTCGAGCCGGCTCGCGCTGCAGACGGGCTCCGTCAAGGCGAGCGGCACGCCCACCAGCGACCAGACCGAGCTCGCGCTCGACGCGGGCGGCCTCTACTACGTCACCCCGATGATCGGCATCGGCGCGGAGCTGCTCGTCGACCGGGTCACCGACAAGACCGGCGGCGTGAGCTCCACCTTCACGCAGACCGGCATCGGCCCCAAGATCGGGATCGACGTCCCGCTCTCGCACGCCACCTCCTTCTTCGGCGAGGCGATGGTCGGGTGGGCGAGCCGCGACCTCGACGGGGCCAAGTCGAGCGGCGCGATCTTCGGCCTGACGGGCGGCCTCAAGTTCTTCCCGGCGAGCGCGCTCTCGCTCGACGTGGGCCTGCGCCTGCAGCACACCGAGGCCTCGCCGAGCGGCAGCGGCGCGACCGTCTCCTTCACCAGCTTCGGCCTGGTGCTCGGGCTCTCCGGCTACGTGAACGCGAGGTAGCCCCGCGGCTCCGCCCCCTCTCCCCCCTCGGGGGAGAGGGCCGGGGTAAGGGGGCTGCCCGGTGCCAGGCCTCGCCTCGCCGTGCGGTGAGGCCTGCGCTCGGGGTGAGGGGGCTGCCAGCACCGCGAAGTCACGCCTCGCGGTGCAGCGAGGTCTGGCTTACCCGCCGTGCCGCCCGCGCCGCCCGCCGTGCGCCGCCCGCCGCTCGGCCGACCGCTCGGCCTTGGCGATGCGGGTCCGCTGCTTCACCGAGCGCGTGTAGAAGCGGCGGCGCAGCTCCTCCGCCTCGCCCTCGGGGAGGTCGCCGTGGCGCCCGCGCTCGGCGATGCGGCGCTGCACGGCGTGGAACAGGCTCACCGCCGCGGCCACGGAGACGTTGAAGCTCTGCGTGAAGCCGCGCATGGGGATGGCGAAGCGCACGTCGGCCTCGGCGAGCGCCTCCTCCGAGACGCCGCGGTGCTCGTTGCCGAAGACGAGCGCCACGGGGCCGGCGAAGGAGAGCTCGCCGAGGTCGCGCGACCCCTCGCCGAGGTGGGTGGCGTAGACGTGGAAGCCGCGGGCCTTCAGGTGCGCCAGGCACTCCCCGGTGCTCGCCCAGCGGACCACGTCGAGCCACTTGTCGGCGTTCTGGCTGATCTTCTTGTTCCGGTCGTAGGCCTTCATGGGCCCGACGACCACGTGCACCTCCTGCACGCCGAAGGCCTCGGCGGTGCGCAGGACGGCGTTCACGTTCTGCGGGTCGGCGAACGCCTCGAGCACGACGGTGAGCGTGCGGGTCCGCTCCGCCACCACCGCATCGATGCGCGCCCGGCGCTCCGGCAGGAGGAACTCCGGCTCGCCGAGCCGGGAGGTCACCTGGCGCCCCGCTGCTTGCCGAGCTTCTTGCGGCGCCCGGCCCGGCGCGGGGCCACGTCCTGCCACAGCGCGCCGGCCACCGCGTCGAGCAGCGCGTCGAGCCCCTCGCGCGTGGCGGACGAGACGAGGTGGACCTCGACCGGCGCCTTGCGCTTCGCCATCGCCTTCTGCCACTTCGCGCCGGCCTCGCGCGCCTCGGGCAGGTCCACCTTGGTGACGGCCACCACCTGCGGCTTCTTGCCGAGCTCCTTCGAGTGGAGCTTCAGCTCCTTGTTGATGGCCGCGAAGTCCTTGGCCGGGGTCCGCCCCGGCTCGGGGTTGGCCCCCTCCACGAGGTGGACGAGGACGCGGCAGCGCTCCACGTGGCGCAGGAACTGGTGACCGAGGCCGGCCCCGTCGTGCGCCCCCTCGATGAGGCCGGGGATGTCGGCCACCACGAAGCTCCGCTCGCCGCGCCAGCCGACCACGCCGAGGTTGGGCGTGAGCGTGGTGAACGGGTAGTCGGCGATCTTGGGGCGGGCCCGGCTGATGACGCTGATGAGCGTCGACTTGCCGGCGTTGGGGTAGCCGACGATGCCCACGTCGGCGAGCAGCTTGAGCTCGAGGACGAGCTCCTTCTCCTCGCCCAGGGTCCCCTCCTGCGCGTAGCGCGGAGCCTGGTTGGTCGAGGTGGCGAAGTTCATGTTGCCGAGCCCGCCGCGGCCGCCCTTGGCGATCACGAAGCGGTTCACCGGGCCGGAGAGGTCGACCAGCACCTCGCCGGTGGCGGCGTCCTTCACCAGCGTGCCGGGCGGCACCTTGAGCTCCAGGTGCGCGCCGTTCACGCCGTTCATGTCGCGGCCGTGCCCCTTCTCGCCGCTGCGGGCCTTGTGCTCGCGGATGTAGCGGTAGTCGAGCAGCGTGGAGAGCTGCGGGTCGACCACCAGCACCACGTCGCCGCCGTCGCCGCCGTCGCCGCCGGCCGGTCCGCCGCGCGGGATGAACTTCTCCCGCCGCCAGGCGATGGCGCCGTCGCCGCCGTCGCCGGCCTTCACGTGGATGCGGACCTCGTCGACGAACTTCATGGCGTCCCCTCAAACGACGAGCGCCGCGCAGCCCCCAGGGCCCGCGGCGCCGTGAATCGGCCGGGCGGCCGTGCCCCGAATCTAGGCCTTGGCCTCGGGGACGACCGAGACGACGCGGCGGTCGCCGCGGGTCTTGCTGAACTTCACGGTCCCGTCGCAGGTGGCGAAGAGGGTGAAGTCCTTGCCCAGGCCGACGTTCTGGCCGGGGTGGAAGAGCGTGCCGACCTGGCGGACGATGATGTTGCCGGAGACGACCTTCTCCGACCCGTAGATCTTCACGCCGCGGTGCTGGCCGGCCGAGTCGCGGCCGTTGCGGGAGGAGCCCTGTCCCTTTTTGTGAGCCATGTGTCGCCTTCCTTCCCGCTACGCGCGGACCGCGGTGATGAGGAGCTCGGTGTACGGCTGCCGGTGGCCGCGCTTCTTGGTCCAGCCTTCCTTCTTCTTGCGGAAGTGGACCACCTTCTTGTGCTTGCCCTGGGCGACGATCTCGCCCTCGACCGCCGCGCCCTTCACCACCGGCGCGCCGACCTTGGCCTCGCCCTCGCCGCCGACCAGCAGCGCCTCGAAGGAGAGCTTGCCACCCACGTCGCCCGCGAGCTTCTCGACCTTGAGCCGATCGCCCTGCGCGACGCGATACTGCTTTCCGCCGGTCTTGATCACCGCGTACATCGCCTGCTCCTTGGCAAAATTCGCTTGGAGTTCCGCCGGGAGACGCAACCCGCCTGAACGACACGGCGCGCCGGCCCGGCCCTCCGGGAGGCGGCTCTATACGATCGGCCCCCATCGCCTGTCAAGGAATCCGGGAGGTTGTCCGGGAGCGCGCCGGCGGGCGGCCTGGATCAGGCCGATCTGGCGCGGGCGGCGCTCCCACGGCAGCCGGGCACGGCCCACGGCTGCACGGCGACGGTTACGGGTTCGGGTTCGGGTTCGGGTTCGGGTTCGGGTTCGGGAGGGGCGAGTGGACCGGGGCTTCGGCCACCACGTCGTGGAACTTCGTGTAGTCGACGAGCGAGGTGCCGTCCTCGTCCTCGCGGAAGACGTCGACGAAGCGGTGGCCGAAGCGGATGGCGCGGCCGGGCCAGACGTAGCGGGCGTGGACCGTCTGGCCGAGGTGCTCGTCGATGCCCGTGAGCGAGACGACGAGCGCGGCGTCCTGGGCCGCCAGCGACTCGGCGGTGGCGCCGTGGAGCGGGCTCTCCGGCGTGATCTGGTGGACCGCCAGCCAGGTGAGCGAGAAGACGAGCGAGCGGTCGCGCACCAGCGCGAGGTCGTGGGCCCTGCGGACGTCGGACCCCTCGGCGGTGATCTCGTCGCGCAGCAGCACCACCTTGAGCTGCGCCTCGGCGATCTGGTTGGCGCGGGCGTTGGCCATGCGGAAGAGGAGCGAGGGGACGCCGTCGAAGGTGGTGACCACCGCCACCTCGCTGAAGAGCACGCGCGCCGTCGGCCGGGCGAACTTGGCGAAGAGGAGCCCGGTGGCCACCGCCAGGCCGCCCAGGCCGAGGAGCGCCTGCACCACGGTGAGCAGGTTGGCGGCGAGGCCCACCGGGTACATCTGGCCGTAGCCGATGGTGGCCATGGTCTCGAAGGCGAAGAACCAGGCGTCCTGGAAGGAGCCTGGGCGCGCGTTGGCGATGGCCCCCGGCCCGCAGCCCAGGTACCCGAGCGCGAAGAGCGTGTTGAGCACCAGGTAGGCCGCCGCGAAGGCGCCGAGCGTCCGCGACCAGCTCCAGGTGATGAGCTGGTGGTAGGCGTCGCGCAGCGGGCGCGACGGCAGGCCGACCGCGACGAACGGCGTGCCGGCGCCGAAGACCATCCGCTTGCGGCGCGGCTCCCTCCGCCTCACCGGGCCTCCAGCCCGAAGTGACCGGGCGAGAGCCCCTTCCAGGCGCAGTAGTCGAGCAGCTCGCGCCTCAGGAGCCTCCAGGTGAGCGCCAGCACCAGGAGGTCGTCGGTGTAGCCGAAGGGGACGAGGAAGTCGGGGATGAGGTCGATGGGCGAGACGACGTAGATGGCCGCCGCCGCCACCGCCGCCGCCGCCTTCCACGGCACCCGGTACTCGCCCTTCACGAAGTCGCGCAGCACCATCCAGAGGAGCCGCAGCTTGGCCATGAGGCCGCGCGGCGCGGTGCGCGCCCACCAGGGCGGGTCCTCGACGTAGCGGCCGGCCCGCTCCGCCGCCTCGGCCACCTTGGCCGGGGTGACGTCCTCGGCCTGGCGCGAGAGCTCGCGCGCCGCGGCCTCGCGGCAGGAGAGGCAGTCGGCGTTGGAGCCGCTCGGGCGGCCGCAGGCGGGGCAGCGCTGGCCGGGCATGGTCCGGATCCTAGCGGCGCGCGGCGCGCTTGTCCTGCCCAGGTCTGGTTTCAGTGCCCTCGATCCAGCGCCGCCAGCGCCGCCGGGTAGGGCGCGCGGACCACGCCGCGCTCGGTGACGATGGCGGTGACGAGCGAGGCCGGCGTCACGTCGAAGGCCGGGTAGCGCGCCTTCACGCCGGCCGGCGCGATGCGCAGGCCGCCGATGAGGCTCACCTCGTCGGAGGCCCGCTCCTCGATGGGGATGTCGGCGCCGGTCGGCGTGGCGAGGTCGACCGTGGACCACGGGGCGGCCACGTAGAAGGGGAGCCCGTGGTGGCGCGCCAGCACGGCCAGCGCGTAGGTGCCGATCTTGTTGGCCACGTCGCCGCTCGCGGCGATCCGGTCGGCGCCGACCACCACGCAGGCGATCTCGCCGCGCGCCATGAGCCAGCCGGCCATGCCGTCGGTGAGGAGCGTCACCGGGATGCCGTCGCGGTGGAGCTCCCAGGCGGTCAGCCGGGCGCCCTGGAAGAAGGGGCGCGTCTCGTCGGCCAGCACCGTCACCGGGTTGCCGGCCTCGACGGCGGCGCGCACCACGCCGAGCGCAGTGCCGTAGCCGGCGGTGGCGAGCGCCCCGGCGTTGCAGTGGGTCAGCACCGTGGCGGCGCGCGGCAGGAGCGCCGCGCCGAGCGCGCCGAGCCGCCGGCAGGAGGCCTCGTCCTCGTCGCGGATGGCGTGGGCCTCGGCCAGGATGGCGTCGGCCCCCTGCCCCACCAGCCGGCCGATCCGCCTCACCGCCCAGGCGAGGTTCACCGCCGTGGGGCGCGCGCCCGCCAGCGTCTCGGCCGCCTGGCGCAGCCGCGCCTCGCCGGCGCCCC
>DASTGK010000255.1:0-6177 GCA_035719085.1 Anaeromyxobacteraceae bacterium | reverse complement strand
GGCACATCGCCCCGATCTGCCGCTGGAGCAGCGCCTGGTTGAGGTCGGCGAAGGGGAGGTAGACGAGCTGGACGTCCTTGCCCGGCGCGTCGGACCAGGTGAGGCCGGCCTTGGAGAGCTCGGCGAGGAGCAGGAGCTCCTGCGCGCCGCCGCGCGCCACGCCCACCTTGCGCCCCTTGAGGTCGGCCACCTTCTTCAGGTCGAGGTCGGCCCGCGCGACGAGCCGCGCCCCGCCCTTGGCGAAGCCGGCCACCACGTAGACCTTGCCGCCGCCGGCGCGGTTGGCGATGGCGGCGTCGGCCGCGGAGGCGGCCAGGTCCACCTCGCCCTTCACGATGGCCGGGAAGATGTCGATGCCCTTCGGGAAGACCGTCTCGCGCACGTCGAGGCCGAACTTCTTGCAGTGCTCCTTCATGAAGGAGACGGCGCCGTAGTGGGCGAACTTGAGGTTGCCGAGCCGGACCACCTCCTGCGCGCCGGCGGCGAGCGGGGCGGCGAGGGCCAAGGCGACGACGGCGGCGGCGAGCGGACGGCGCATGGAGCCTCCGGGGCAGGGTGGCGTGCGAGCCTCAACGAATACACGGTTCGTGATCGGCCCACACGCCCGCGGAGGTGGGGCACCCGCCGGGGTGGGGCCGCGTCACCCCGCCGCCGAGCGGTCAGCCGTCGCGCCGCGGCTCGACCCAGGCCCAGGCGGCGCCGGCGTCGAAGGCGCCCATGCCCGGCTCGACGAGCAGGTCGGCCATGAGGAAGGCGTCGGGCAGCGGCCGCTCCGGCGCCGATGGAACGGCGAGGCAGCGCATGAAGGCGCGCCTGGCGGCCTCGACGCCCGGCGCCGAGTCCTCGACCACGAGGCACGCCTCCGGCGCCACGCCGAGCCGCCGCGCCGCCTCGAGGAAGACGTCGGGCCAGGGCTTGCCGCGCGCCACCTCCTCGGCCGAGACGGCCACCGGCAGCTCGGCGTCGAGGCCGGTCTCCGCGAGCAGCCGGGCGAGCACGCCGCGCGAGGCGCCGGTCGCCACCGCCACCGGCAGGCCGCCCTGGCGCACCAGGCCGAGGAAGCGGCGCATCTCCGGGAAGGCCCGGGCGCCGCCGGGCGCGCCGCCGTCGACGAGCGTGCCGTCGAGATCGAAGAGGACGGCCCGGAGCGGCAGGCGCGGCGGCGGGGCCACGCGGGCCGCGAGCTCCACCACGTGCCCCTCCGGATCGTGGAGCGTCAGCTCGCGGTAGCCGTCGCCGGTGTCGCGCGGCGGCAGGAGCCGCACGCCGGGGAAGGCGAGGGCCCGGAGCCGCTCGTACCACCCGTCGACGTCCTCCACCGCGAGCGAGAGGTGCCCGGGCGCCTCGCCGCGCCCGGCGCGGAACCCCTCCCCGCGCGGCCGCTCCAGGAGCTCGAGCGCCACGCCGTCGCGCTCCAGGAAGACGGTGCGCAGCCCGGGGGTGGTGCGGCTCACGTAGCGGTAGCGCGGCAGGAAGCCGAGGGCGCGCCGGTAGAAGAGCTCCTCGGTGAAGAGATCCTCGACCTCGAGGCCGACGTGGTCGAGCCGCACGGCCCCGGTCCTTCCTAGAGCGCCGGCACCTTGGGCAGGTGGGCCAGCGACTCCCGCACCCGCTCCGCCGGGTACTCGAAGTCCTCGAGCTGACCGGCCAGGTAGGCGTCGTAGGCGGCCATGTCGACGTGGCCGTGGCCCGAGAGGTTGAAGAGGATGGTGCGGGCCTTCCCCTCCTCCTTGGCCCGGAGCGCCTCGTCGATGGCGCCGCGGATGGCGTGGCTCGACTCCGGCGCCGGGATGATCCCCTGGGTGCGGGCGAGCAGCACCGCCGCCTCGAAGCAGCCGAGCTGGCCCACGGCCCGCGCCTCGACGAGGCCGTGGTGGACGAGCTGCGACACGAGCGGCGAGGCGCCGTGGTAGCGCAGGCCGCCGGCGTGGATGCCGGGCGGCATGAAGTCGTGGCCGAGCGTGTACATCTTGGCCACCGGCGCCAGCCTGGCGGTGTCGCCGTAGTCGAACTCGTAGACGCCCTTCGTCAGCGTCGGGCACGAGGTCGGCTCGACGGCCACGACGCGCACCTGCTTGCCGGCCGCCTTGTCGGCCAGGAAGGGGAAGGCGATGCCGGCGAAGTTGGAGCCGCCGCCGTGGCAGCCGATGACGACGTCGGGGTAGTCGCCGGCCAGCTCGAGCTGCTGCTTCGCCTCGAGGCCGATGACCGTCTGGTGCAGGCAGACGTGGTTCAGCACCGAGCCGAGGGCGTAGCGCGTGTCGTCGTGGGTGGCGGCGTCCTCCACCGCCTCGGAGATGGCGATGCCGAGCGAGCCCTGGCTCTCCGGGTCCTTCGCCAGGATGGCGCGGCCGGCGGCCGTGCGCGGCGAGGGCGAGGCGAGCACCTCGGCGCCCCAGAGCTGCATCATCGACTTGCGGTAGGGCTTCTGGCCGTACGAGACCTTCACCATGTAGACGGTGCACTCGAGCCCGAACATCTGGCAGGCGAGGGCGATGGAGCTGCCCCACTGGCCGGCGCCGGTCTCGGAGGCGATGCGCTTCGTGCCGGCGAGCTTGTTGTAGAAGGCCTGCGGCACGGCCGTGTTGGGCTTGTGCGAGCCGGCCGGCGAGACCCCCTCGTACTTGAAGTAGATCCTGGCCGGCGTGCCGAGCGCCGCCTCGAGCCGCGCGGCGCGGTAGAGCGGCGTCGGCCGCCAGAGCCGGTAGACGTCGCGCACCTCGTCGGGGATCCTGATCCAGCGCTCCGCCGACATCTCCTGCTCGAGCAGCGCCGGCGGGAAGAGTGGCAGCATGTCGGCCGGCGTCACCGGCTCGAGCGTCGCCGGGTGGAGCACCGGGGCGGGCGGCTCCGGCAGGTCGGCGACGACGTTGTACCAGTGGGTCGGGATCTGGCTCTCGCCGAGCAGCAGCTTGGTCTCCATGGAGCTCCTTGAACCTCGGGGGGTGGGGAAGGTCAGGCCATCACCTCGCCGCCGTCCACGTGCAGCGACTGGCCGGTGACGACGGGGCTGACGGCGAGGAAGACGGCGGCGTCGGCCACCTCGTCCGGCAGGGCGGCGCGGCCGAGCGGGTTGGTCGAGAGGAGCAGCCGGCGCGCCTCCTCCTCGGTCCGCTGGGTCCGGAGCGCCAGCGCCTCGACCGCGTCGTCGAGCATCTGGGTCTCGGTCCAGCTCGGGCAGATGGCGTTGGCGGTGACGCCCTTCCTCGCCCCCTCGAGCGCCAGCGAGCGCGTGAGGCCGATGAGCCCGTGCTTCGAGGTGGCGTAGGCCGAGTTGTTCTTGAGCCCGACCTTGCCGGCCACCGAGGCGACGTTGATGACGCGCCCCCAGGTCCGCTCGTACATGGCCGGGAGGCAGGCGCGGGTGAGGAGCATGGGGCCGGTCAGGTTGACGGCCAGGATCGAGTCCCAGGTCGCGTCGTCCAGCTGGTGCACGGGCGCCGACGCGTGCGTGCCGGCGTTGTTGACCAGGATCTCGACCGCCCCCAGCTCGCGGGACACGAGGGCCGGCGCGGCGGCCACCGCCGCCCGGTCGGCCATGTCGAGCGGGAAGAAGAAGGTCTTGCGCCCCAGGGCGGCCACCTCGGCGGCGACCGCCTCGATCTCCGGAACGGTGCGGGCGGCCACCGCCACGTGGGCGCCGGCCCGCGCCAGGGCGAGCGCGATGGCCCGCCCGATCCCCCGCCCACCACCGGTGACGAGCGCGACGCGTCCATCGATCGATTCCATGGCTTCCTCCGGGCCTGGTGGGGAGGATCGACTCTAGGGCCGTCCGCGCGGCGCCGCAATTCGGCTCCCACCCCGGCGCACCTCGACCCCTGAGACGGAGCGTCCGCGCGCGGCGCGCTCCGTCGCAGGTCGGCATCACCTGGTGCGGTGACGTCGACCCTGGGTGGTCGGTGTCCGATCGCAAAGGTCGATATCTCCGGGACATCGGCTGGCCCGACGATTGCCAGCAGTTTTCTTGGTGGCCTGGCGCATAATCCTCCTGGCTGGCCGCCACCTCGCCACGCGGTCGCACCACGCGGGGTGAGGCAAGGGGCCGGGGGGTCGAGGAAGAACGAACGATGTCGACGGATCGCCGCGCGCACCCGAGGTTCCCCCTCGTACTCACCGTCCAGTACCTGGACGCCGAGACGGTGCTCGACTACACGGAGAACCTCTCGGCGAGCGGCCTCTTCGTGCGCACCGAGCGCGAGTTCGCCGTGGGTGAGCGGACCACGCTCGTCGTCTCCTTCCCCCAGCTGCTCGAGCCGGTGGAGCTGACCGTCGAGGTGGTGCGCCAGCGCGACGGCGAGGCGAGGTCGCCCGGCGGCGTGGCGGTGCGCGTCCCCGACGACCTGCCCGACCACCGCGCCAAGCTGGCCGAGGTGGCGCGGCTCGTCGCCACCGCCTCGCGGACCGTCGAGCCCACCTACCGGATCCTGCTCGTCGAGGACAACTCGCTCGTGGCCCAGATGTACGCGGCCGCGCTCCGCAAGCTCTCCGACTCGGACAAGATCGCCGGCCTCGGCGTCGAGGTCTGCAACGACGGCGCCGCCGCCTGGGACCGGCTGCTGCGCAAGCCGTCCGTCGACCTGCTCATCACCGACGTCTTCATGCCGGTGCTCTCGGGGCTCGATCTCGTCGAGCGGCTGCGCGCCGAGCCGGCGCTCGCCAACCTGCCGGTGGTGGTCATCACCTCGGGCGGCGAGAAGGAGCGGAGCGAGCTGGCCCAGCTCGGCGTGACGCTCTTCCTGCAGAAGCCGGTCAAGTACCCGGACCTCGCCGACACGGTCCGCTTCCTCATGCGCGCCCGGCAGGGCAAGGTGACCAGCCCCCCGAAGGCGGCGGTGGAGCCCCCCAAGGAGCCCAGCCCCCGGGCCTTGACCTCCGGCCACGAAGCGCCGACGATTCCCGGCACCAAGAAGCCGGCTCCCAGCCGGTGAGCCGGAGACCACGAGCGCTCCGGCATCCAAGAGGTCCGCGCCCCCACCGGTGCGGACCTTCTGGTCTCTTCAGACCTCCAGCCCGACCGCGCGCATGAGCGCCAGCGCGTTGGAGTGGCCCACCACCCCCTCGCGCAGCCGGTAGTCGAAGGCGAGGGCGCCGTCGCGCACTTGGTCTTCGAAGTGGGCGTTCCGGACCTCGCCGCCCCGCGCCAGCGCGGTGAGCGCGAGGTCGTGGGTGGTGACGAGGCCGAGGGCGCCGCGCCCGAGGAGCGCCGCCAGCACCGCCTCGGCGCCGGCGCGCCGGTCGTGCGAGTTGGTGCCGTGCAGGATCTCGTCGAGCAGGGCGAGGAGCGGCGGCGCGCCCGCGGCCAGGTCGACGAGCGCCTTGAGCCGCTGGATCTCGGCGTAGAAGCGGGAGCGGCCGGCGAGGAGCGAGTCCTGGATGCGCAGCGTGGCGCCGAGCTGGAGCGGCGTGAGCCGGAGCCGCGCCGCCGGCACCCGCGCGCCGCAGAGCGCCAGCACCACCCCCACGCCGACCGTCCGCAGGTAGGTGCTCTTCCCCGACATGTTGGAGCCGGAGACGAGCAGGAGCCGCGGGCCCTCGCCGCCGAGCCGGACGTCGTTCGGCACCGCGCCCGGGAGGAGCGGGTGGCGCAGGTCCGCCGCCTCGAGCAGCGCCGCCCGGCCCGGGCCGGGGTCGACGAGCTCGGGCACGGCGTGGTCCGGGTGCTCGAAGGCGTGGCCGGCGAGCGAGGAGAGCGCCTCGAGCTCCGCCACGGCGTCGAGCCAGCGGGCCACGGCGGCGCCGCTGCGGGCCCGCCACCGCTCCACCGCGACGGCGTGGAGCGGCCGCCACAGGAGCGCGAAGGCGAAGGGCGCCAGGAACTGGTTGCGCGCCGCCTCGAGCCGGGCGGCGTGGGCCACGAGCCGGGCGATGGCCGCCGAGGCCTGGCCGCCGGGGCTGCGCAGCGAGCCCTGCAGCGCCCGCAGCCGCGCCTCCTCGAACGGCTCGGCCTCGAGCCGGGCCAGCAGGAGCGAGAGGACGCGCAGCTCCGCCACCGGCCGGTCGAGGCCGCCGAGCACGCGGCCGACGCGCGCCTGGAGCAGGCGTCCGAAGCTCCCCTCGGCGGCGAGCGCCAGGGCGAACCAGACCGGCCCGGCCAGCCCCGCCGCCCAGGCGAGGCCGGCGGCGAGCGTCGCGGCCACGAGCGCCAGGGCGGCCGGCAGCGTGGCGCGCGGCAGGAGG
>DASTGK010000254.1:0-2144 GCA_035719085.1 Anaeromyxobacteraceae bacterium | reverse complement strand
GGCGCGAGGCGGCGCGCGGTCCGAACCCGAAGACCGGGCGCGGCGGCCTGGTGGACGTGGAGTTCGCGGCGCAGTTCCTCCAGCTGGCGCACGGCCACGCCCACCCGGCGGTGCGCTCGCCGTCGACCTTGACGGCGCTGGCGCGACTGCGCGAGGCGGGGCTGCTGCGCGAGGCGCCGTACCAGGCGCTGGCCAAGGGCTACGAGTTCCTGAGGCGCCTCGAGCTGAGGCTCCGCATCGTGCACGACTACACCATCGACCACCTGCCCAAGGGCGCGGTGCCGCTCGCCCAGCTGGCGCGCCGCTTCGGCTACATGGGCGACGACCCGGGCGGCCGGCTCGTCGCCGAGTACGGCCGGGTGACTCGCGACGTGCGCGCGGCGTTCGACGAGGTGGTGCGGTAGCGCTCGCGGTCCTCACCGCTTCCCCGCACCCTGGACGAGCGCGTCGTAGCCGTGCGGCCCGAACTCGAGCAGGCACAGGCCGTGGCCGAACGGGTCGGAGAGGACGGCGAGCCGCCCCCAGGGCGCCTCGTGGATCTTGCCCTCGTGCAGCGCACCGGCGGCGACGGCCCGGCGCAGCGCCGGCTCGAGCGCGTCGACCGCGAAGTCGAGGTGGATGGGGCTCCAGTGCCGGCCGTAGTCGCGCCCCTCGCCGCCGCCCTCGAACGGCGGCGAGCCCGGCGCCTTGAGGAGGAGGTAGATGGGCGCCTCCACCCCCAAGAGCTCGAGCGCGGCCTTCCCGAAGCGGCGGCCCGGCCTCAGGCCGAGCGCGGCGGTGTAGAAGCGCTCGGCGGCCCCGAGGTCGGGGACGTCGACGTTGACGAGCAGGCGGGCCTCGGGCATGGGCGGCGTTTAACCGCGCGGTCGGCGCGGCGCCGCGCGGTCCCGCCTCTCCGCGCCGCCTTCAGATCCAGAGCAGGTACGCGTCCGCCGCGACCGCGAGGCCGGCCAGCCCGGCGACGAGCGCGACCCAGGCGATGGCCCGGCGGCGGCTCGCCAGCGTGGAGAGCACGACGCCGGCCTGCAGCACCACGAAGGCGTACTGGAAGCGTTCCCCCTTCCGCTGGTGCTGCCGCTTGCGGGCCTCGACCACCTCGGCGTTCGCCTTGATGTCGGCGAGCTCCTTGTCGTAGCGAGCGGCGCGCTCCGCCGAGCGCGCCTGCATCTGCGCCAGCGCAGGCGTCGCCGCCGCGCCGCCGGAGAGCGCCGCCGCGAGGTCGGCCTCGCCCTGCGACAGGCTCCGCTTGATCGACTTCGCCTGGTAGTAGTTCCAGGCGTCGGACGCCTCGGTCTGGTCGAGGATCGTCTGCGAGAAGGCCTGCGCGTACTGCCCGGAGCAGACGGCGGCGAGCACGGCCAGCGCGGCGGTGAGGCGCGCGCCCTCGAGGAGCCCGCGCCCGCGCTCCACCGCCTCGGCGAGCTTGTCGGCGGGGACGGCGGCGGGCCTGGCCTGCGGGAGCGTCATGGGCGGCGGAGTCTAGCGGCGCCCGTCGCGGACCGTCCACCTCGGCCGGCGCGCACCTCGGTGTGGTCGGCGCTCGCACCCCGCGGCGATGGCGCTTGCTTTCCCGCCGCCCGGCTGCTCGCATGACGCCATGGCGTGGTGGGGATGGGTCTTGCTCGGGCTCGGGCTCCTCGCGGCGGAGATCGCCGTGCCGGGGGGGCTCTTCGCGCTCTTCTTCGGCGCGGGCGCGCTGCTGGTGGGCGTGCTGGCCGCGGTCGGGCTGGGCGGCCCCGACTGGCTGCAGTGGCTCCTCTTCACCGCCGTCTCGGTGGCCCTCCTCGTCACGCTGCGGGGCCGCCTGCGCCGCCCGGCCGCGGGCGCCCGGACCGTCGACACGCTGGTCGGCGAGGGCGCGGTGCTCCTCGACGACCTGCCGCCGGGCGGCGTCTCGCGAGCGGAGCTGCGCGGCACGAGCTGGACCGCGCGCTCGCGCTCGCCCCTCCCCCTCCTGCGCGGCGCCCGGTGCAAGGTGGAGCGGGTGGACGGGCTCACCCTCTGGCTCATCCCGGAGTGAACGGCATGGAGAGCGTCCCCGCGCTGCTGATCGTGACCCTGGTCCTGGCGGCCGTCGCCGTCTTCGTGGTGGTGAAGACGGCCGTGGTCGTCCCGCAGCAGTCGGCGTACGTCGTCGAGCGGCT
>DASTGK010000253.1:0-4306 GCA_035719085.1 Anaeromyxobacteraceae bacterium | reverse complement strand
AGATGCCGCCGCGCTTCTCGCCGGTACCGGCGGCGGACGCGGCCGCCTCGCGCTTCCTCGCCTCCTCGGCGAGCGCCTTCCGGAGCGCCTCCGGCGTGTCCTTGGTGGCGAGCTCGATCTCCGTCATCCCCTTCACGGGGTCGTCGAAGCTCACCTTGAGCAGGCACTCCTCGTCGAGCTTGAAGTCGATGCGCCGGCCGGTGGCGGCGGCCGGCAGCCGGATCGAGCCGAGGAACTCGTTGTCGACGATGAGGTCGGAGTCGCCCTGGTAGATGTCGATCTCGATGGGCTGGCCCGGCTCGCGCGGCGGCGGCAGCCGGAACGACTTGGTCGACGGGATGGTGGTGTTCTTGTCGAGCACCCGGCGCATGTGGGCCGCCGGCGTGGCGATGCCGATGGGCATGGAGAGCACGTCGACGAGGGTCACCGAGTCGATCGAGTCGAGCGAGTCGCCGAGCAGCGCCGCGCCGAGCGCCACGCACTCGTCGGGGTGGACCCCCTTGCGCGGCGGCCGGCCGAAGTGCTGCCGGATCTTCTCCTGCACCAGCGGCATGCGCGACTGGCCGCCGACCAGGATCACCTCGTCGATGTCGCGCGGGCGCAGCTTGCGCTCGGCCAGCACCTGGTCGCACAGCTCGAAGGTGCGGTCGACCAGGTCGGCCGTCAGCTCGTCGAGCCGCTGGCGCGACAGCGGCAGGCGGATGTCGAGCGGCTTGCCCCGCTTCTCCTCGATGAAGGGCAGGTCGATGACCACGTTGGGGATGAGCGACAGGTCGATCTTGGCGGCCTCGGCGCCGTTCTTGACCCGCTGCATGGCGATGGGCGACTCGGCCAGGTCGATGCGGTGCTGCTGCCAGAACTCCTCGAGCACCCAGTCGATGATCCGGTTGTCGAAGTCGACGCCGCCGAGGAAGGTGTCGCCGCCGGTGGCCAGCACCTCGAAGACGTTGCCGGAGAGCTGCAGCACCGAGACGTCGAAGGTGCCGCCGCCGAGGTCGTAGACCAGGACCTTCTGGTCGAGCCCGCGGGCGAAGCCGTAGGCCAGCGCCGCCGCCGTCGGCTCGTTGACGATGCGCTTCACGTCGAAGCCGGCCAGCCGCCCCGCCTCGCGCACCGCCTGGCGCTGGGCGTCGGAGTAGTAGGCCGGCACCGAGATGATCGCCTCGGGGATCTCCTTCTCCAGGAAGGCCTCGGCGATCTTCTTGATGTGGCCGAGCACCATGGCGCTGATCTGCGGCAGCGTGTAGACGGTGCCGCCCAGGGAGACCGCGGCGTCGCCGTCGGGCCCCTCGACGATGTCGTAGCTGTAGTAGTTGCGCAGCTCCTGGACGACGCGGGAGCTCCACTTGCGGCCGATGAGCCGCTTGGCCCCGTAGATGGTGTTCTTCGGGTTGACGACGAGCTGGTCCTTGGCGAGGCCGCCCACCAGGAAGTCGCCCTTCTCGGAGAGGGCCACCACGCTCGGCAGGATGAGGTTGCCCCGGTCGGTCGGCACGACGCGCGGGATGCGGCTGCGGACGTGGGCCACGCACGCGTTGGTGGTGCCGAGGTCGATGCCGATGATGGGCTTCTCGCGCGGTCCGGCCATGGGCGCGATCTGTAGCACGGATCCCCGGGCCGCTCCCCTCCCCGGCCCGGTGGACCCGGCCGCTAGAACGGGAGGCCTCCGCTCCCACCGTCGCCGCCCTCCGGGTCGCCTCCGCCCCGCTCGCCCGGTCCGGGCGTGCCGAAGAGCGCCGGCACGCTCCGCAGGTCGCGCGCCGCCATGGCCGGCGGCGGCCCGCCCGCCGGCAGCGCCGTCGCGTCCCCCTCGTCGAGCTGCCAGCGCTCGCAGAGCGGCGGCTCGGGCGGCAGCTCCTCCAGGAAGCGAGAGGCCTTCATCACCACCCGCTCCCGGTCGCGGGGCGCGCCGACCACCGGGTAGGTCAGGTAGAGCTCGTCCTTGGCCCGGGTGCAGGCCACGTAGAAGAGCCGCCGCTCCTCCTCCTCGCCGTCCCGGTCCTTGAGCGCCTGGGCGCTCGGGAAGCGCCCGTCGGCCAGCCAGGCCACGAAGACGGCCCGCCACTCCAGCCCCTTGGCCTGGTGCACCGACGAGAGGATCATCTTCTCGTCCGGGTCGCCCCCCTCGCCCACCGTCTCGGCGGAGAGCTCGGAGAGCAGCGAGATCTCGGCCAGGAAGGCCTCGGTGTCCTCCCAGCTCCGGGCGTACTCGGCCAGCTGCCGCAGGTCCTCCACCCGCGAGTCGGCGTTCAGGTACTCGGCCCGCAGGTACTCCTCGTAGCCGCCCTCCAGCACCTTCTCGATCGCCTCGCCCGGCAGGTCGCAGGTGGGCCGCCGCGTCAGCGCCCTCAGCAGCTCGCCGAGCGCCGCGAAGCCGGGCCGCCCCTTGGCCGGCACGTGGCCGACGACGTCGGGGGCGAGCAGCTCCTCCACGCCGCCGCCGCCGCGCCGCCGCCGCGCCGCCAGCGCGCCCCAGACCGCCTCGGCGGTGGCCGTGCCCACGCCCGGTGTCACCTTGAGGCAGCGCTTCAGCGCCAGCTCGTCGCCCGGGTTGCGGGCGAAGCGCAGGTGGGCGAGCACGTCCTTCACGTGGGCCGCCTCGAAGAAGCGGACGCCGGAGCGGACCACGAAGGGGACGCCGCGCCGGGCCAGCTCGAACTGGATCTCCATCGAGTGGTGGTGGGCCCGGTAGAGGACGGCGATCTCGGGGAGCGGGATCCCCTCGTCGCGCAGCTCGAGGACGCGCTGGGCCACGAAGGCCGCCTGCTGGAAGACGTCGCGGCAGGGCACCAGCGCCGGCAGCGGCCCGTCGGCGCGCACGCTCGAGAGCTCCTTCTCGAACTGCCTCACGTTGCAGGCGATGGAGGCGTTGGCGAGCGCCAGGATCTGCGGCGTCGAGCGGTAGTTGACGGTGAGGGCGAAGCGGCGCGCCGCCGGGTAGCGCCGCTCGAACTCCAGGATGTTGGCGAAGTGGGCGCCGCGGAAGCCGTAGATGCTCTGGGCGTCGTCCCCCACCACGCACAGGTTCTGGTGGTCGAGCGCCAGCAGGTCGACCACGTCGCCCTGCAGCCGGTTGGTGTCCTGGTACTCGTCCACCAGGATGTGCCGGTAGCGCTCGGCCAGGGCCCGCCGCACCGGCTCCCGCTCGGCCAGCAGGATCTTCCAGTTGAGCAGCAGGTCGTCGAAGTCCATGGCGTTGAGCGCGCGCTTGCGCTCGGCGTAGCGCCGCGCCACCCGCAGGATGTCGTCGGTGAGCGGCAGGAACTGCGGCCGGCGCGTCGCCACCACCTCGGCGAGCGGCGTCTGCGTGTTGACCGCCATCGACACCAGGTCGACGAGCACGTCGGCCTTGGGGAAGCGGCGCGCCCCGACCGCCTGGCCGCAGTCGGCGATGGCGGCCGTCATCACGTCGTCGGAGTCCTCGCGGTCGAGGATGGAGTAGCCGCGCGAGTACCCCAGCTCGCCGCCATGCTCGCGGAGCAGCTGGTGGGCCACGTGGTGGAAGGTGCCGCCGGTGATGCGGCGCGTGTCGATCCGGGCCACCTCCTCCACCCGGCGCAGCATCTCCTTGGCCGCCTTGTTGGTGAAGGTGAGGAGCAGGATCGACTCGGGCGAGGCGCCGTCGTGGAGCAGCCGCGCCACCCGCCAGGTGAGCGTGCGGGTCTTGCCCGAGCCGGCGCCGGCCACCACCAGGATCGGCCCCTCGGCCGCCTCGACCACCGCCACCTGCTCGTCGTTGAGGAGCCCCTGATAGCTCAGCGCGCCGCCGCCGCGGGCCGCCGGCCGGAGCTGGTACGTCCGTGACATGCGTTCAGGGTATCACGGGAAGGCGTCGAACGCCCCGCAGGAGCGGCAGCGCCAGGCCTGCGAGGGCGCCTCGGCGCCGCAGCGGACGCAGGTCACCTCGGGCACGCGCCGGCGCAGGGCCGCCACCACCAGCTCGTGGCTAGCGGCCAGGTCCTCGGGCGACGGCGTCCCCCCCTCGCGCAGCAGGTCGCGGAGCGCCGCCGTCACCGCGCCGGAGGTGTCGAGATCGAGGGCGCGCCGCACCGCCGCCAGCGCCTCCTCGCGCCGGCCGAGCCGCCGCAGCAGCCGCCCGCGCAGCATGAGGAGCGCCGCGTCCGAGGGCGCCGCCTCGACGCGCCGATCGAGGAAGGCGAGCGCCGCCGCCCGGTCCGGGACGCGGAGCACCGCCGGCCAGGCCAGCACCGCCGCGCCCGGCGCCACGTCGAGCCCGCGCCCCAGCGCCGCGAGCGCGGCCGCCCCGTCGCCGCCGGCCGGAGCTGGTACGTCCGTGACATGCGTT
>DASTGK010000252.1:0-4283 GCA_035719085.1 Anaeromyxobacteraceae bacterium | reverse complement strand
AGTGCCCCGCCCCAGGCGAGATGCCTACTGCGAGCGCCGATCCTCTCGCTGCGGCAGGCGGCCTCGTCGGTCCGCTGCTCGACGTAGCGCTGCTACGCCTGCGCTGCTCCCTCCTCGGGCGCCAGCCTCGCTTCGGTCTCGGCGCTCTCGTCACGGCATCATGCCTGGGTTGGAGCACTACCCCCGCAGCTCCGCGCCCACCCCGGCGGCGAGCCGCGCTACGATGCGGGCGTGGGCCGCGTCGGCCTCGGCGTCGGTGAGGGTCCGGTCGGCGGCGCGGTAGCGGATGGCGAGCGCCAGGTTCTTCTTGCCGGCCGGGAGCGGCGCGCCGCGGTAGACGTCGAAGAGCGTCACGTCCTCGACGAGCGGCTCCTCGCGGACGAGGCCGGTGACGCGGGCCGCCGCGACCTCCTCGGCCACCACCACGGCGAGGTCGCGCAGCACCGCCGGCAGGCGCGGGATGGGGCGGTAGGCCGGCACGAGCGCGGCGGCGGCGAACACGGCCGCCAGGTCGAGCTCGGCGGCCAGCACGCCGCGCGGCAGCTCGAAGGCGGCGGCCACGCGCGGGTGGAGCTCGCCGAGGACGCCGAGCCGGGCGCCGCCGGGGGCGCGGACCACCGCCGCCGAGCGGGGGTGGAGCCAGGCGACCGTGCGGCCGGCCGGCTCGAGGGCGCCCGCGACGCCGACCGCGCCGAGCATCCCCTGGACCGTCGCCGCCAGGTCGTAGAAGTCGGCGCCGTCGCCGCCCGTCGCCCAGGAGAGCGGGCTGCGCCGCCCGGACTGGACGAGCGCGACGACGGGCCGCTCCACCGCCGGCGGATCGCGGTCCGGCGTGGCGCGCGGCGCGAAGGTGCTCGCCACCTCGTAGAGCCGAGCCGAGTCGACGCCCTGGCGCCGGTTGTAGGCGGCCACCTTGAGGAGCGACGGGACGACGCTCGTGCGCATCACCGCCAGGTCGGCGCTGATCGGGTTCTGGAGCGCCACCGGCTTCACGCCCGGCTCGAAGGCCTCGAGGTCCTGCGGGGCCACGAAGGCGAAGCTGACCACCTCGCGGAAGCCGGCCGCCTCGAGCGCGGCGCGGGCGCGCCCCTCCGCCTGGAGCTTGGCCGGCAGGCCGGGCGAGTCGAGCGCCAGGCGCGGCAGCGTCTCGGGGATGACGTCGAAGCCGAGGGTCCGGGTCAGCTCCTCGACCAGGTCCTCCTCGATGGAGACGTCGACGCGCCAGCTCGGGACGCGGAAGGTGGCCCCCTCGTCGTCGGCGGCCGCCTCGGCGAAGCCGAGCCCGCCGAGGATGCGCCGCACCTCGGCCTTCGGGACCTCGAGCCCGAGCAGCCGGCTCGGGCGCGCCCAGCGGAGCCGCACCTGGCGCACGGCGGCGGGGCGCGGGTGGACGTCCACCACGCCCGGCCGGACGGTGCCGCCGGCCAGCTCGGCGATGAGCGCGGCGCAGCGGTCGACGGCGGCCAGGACGGCGCCGGGATCGGTGCCGCGCTCGAAGCGGTGCGAGGCCTCGGTGTGGAGGCCGTGGCGCTTGGCGGTGCGCCGGACGGTCGAGGGCTCGAACCACGCCGACTCGAGCAGGACGCGGGTGGTGCCGTCCGAGATCTCGGAGTCGCCGCCGCCCATGACGCCGGCGAGGGCGCTGGCGCGGTCGCGGTCGGCGATGACCAGGTCGTCCGGGTCGAGCGCGCGCGCCTTGCCGTCGAGCGTGGTCATGGTCTCGCCCGGGCGGGCGGTCCGGACCACGATCTCGGCGCCGGCCACCTTGGCGAGGTCGAAGGCGTGCAGCGGGTGGCCGAGCTCGAGCAGCACCAGGTTGGTGGCGTCGACCACGTTGGAGATGGCGCGGACGCCGCAGGCCTCGAGCCGGCGGGCCAGCCAGGCCGGCGAGGGGCCGATGGTGACCCCCTCGATGACGCGGGCGGCGTAGCGCGGGCACTTCTCCGGCGCCTCGATGCGGACCTTCACCAGCTCGGCGGCCGGCGTGCCGGCCTCCCGGGGCGCCGCGCCCGGGTGCTTCAGCGGGACGCCGAGGAGCGCCGCCACCTCGCGGGCGATGCCCAGGTGCGAGAGCGCGTCCGGGCGGTTCGGGGTGACGTTCACCTCGAAGAGGACGTCCTCGAGGCCGAGCGCCTCGGCGATGGGCGTCCCAGGCTTCACGTCCTTCGGCAGGATGAGGAGCCCGCTCGCGTCCTCGGAGAGGCCGAGCTCGCGCGCCGAGCAGAGCATGCCGAACGACTCGACGCCGCGCAGCTTGGCCTTCTCGATGCGCGCTCCGCCGGGGAGCGTCGCGCCGACCGTGGCGAGCGGCACCACGTCGCCGACCGCGTAGTTCTTGGCGCCGCAGACCACCTGGAGCGGCGCGCCGTCGCCCCGGTCGATCGAGGTGACCGAGAGCTTCTCGGCGTTGGGGTGCTTCTCGGAGGCGAGGATGCGGGCCGCCACCACGCCGGCCAGGCCGGCGCCCGTCCGCTCGACGGCCTCCACCTCGAGGCCCACGGCGGTGAGGCGGCGCGCCAGCTCGTCCGGCGCGGGCAGGTCGACGTACTCCGAGAGCCACTTGAGCGAGATGCGCATGGCTGTATGGGCCTAGAACTGCTCGAGGAACCGGAGGTCGTTCTCGAAGAAGAGGCGCAGGTCGTCGATGCCGAACCGGAGCATGGCCATCCGCTCGACGCCCATGCCGAAGGCGAAGCCGGAGTAGCGGGCCGGGTCGTAGCCGACGTTCTCGAGCAGCTTCGGGTGGACCATGCCCGACCCGAGCACCTCGAGCCAGCCGGTCTCCTTGCAGGTGCCGCAGCGCTTGCCGTCCTTCTTGCCGGTGCCGCCGCAGATGCTGCAGGAGACGTCCACCTCGGCGCCCGGCTCGACGAACGGGAAGTAGCTCGGGCGGAAGCGGGTCTTGGTGGCCGGGCCGAAGAAGGCGCGGGCGAAGGCGGCCAGCGTGCCCTTCAGGTCGGCGAAGGTGATCCCCTCGTCGATGCAGAGCCCCTCGACCTGGTGGAACATGGGCGAGTGGGTCTGGTCGTAGTCGGAGCGGTAGACCCGCCCCGGGCAGATGACGCGGATGGGCGGGCGGCCGGCCCGCATCATGGCGCGGATCTGGACCGGCGAGGTGTGCGTGCGCAGGACCACGTCGCCCTTCCGCTCGCCGGGGCCCAGGGTGGCCTCGTCGACGTAGAAGGTGTCCTGCATGTCGCGCGCAGGGTGGTCCTTCGGGATGTTGAGCGCCTCGAAGTTGTACCAGTCGAGCTCGATCTCCGGCCCGTCGGTCACCTCGTAGCCGAGCCGCTGGAAGACGCCGACGATGGCGTCGCGCGCCTGCGTCACCGGGTGGCGCCCGCCGGCCGCGACCAGCCGGCGGCCGGGCAGCGACACGTCGATGGGCGGGCCGGCCAGCTCGGCCTCGAGCGCCGCGTCGGCGAGCGCGGCCTTGCGCGCCCCGAGGAGCGCCTCGACCTCGTCGCGGACGCGGTTGGCGACCTCGCCCACGCGCGGGCGCTCCTCGGCCGGGAGCGCGCCCATGCCGCGGAGCGCGGCGGAGAGCTCGCCCTTCTTGCCGAGGAAGCGGACGCGCAGCTCCTCGAGCGCCCGCTCGTCGGCGGCGGAGGCCACGGCCTCGCGCGCGCCGGCGGCGAGCGCCTCGAGCTGTCCCAGGAGGTCGGCCACGCCAACCTCCTCGCTAGGCGCGGGCGGCCTTGACGACGGCGGTGAAGTCGGCCGGGGCGGCCAGCGCCAGGTCGGCCAGGATCTTCCGGTCGACGGCGACGCCCGCCTTGCGGAGGCCGGCCATGAGCTGCGAGTAGGTGGTGCCGTTCAGGCGGGCCGCCGCGTTGATGCGGACGATCCAGAGGGCGCGGAAGTCGCGGCGCTTCTGGCGGCGGTCGCGCGTGGCGTAGTCGAGCGCGCGCTCGACGGCCTGGTTCGCACGGCGGTAGCAGTTCTTGCGGCGCCCGCGGAAGCCCTTGGCGAGCTTGAGGACGCGGTTGCGGCGGCGGCGGGCCTTGAAACCCTTCTTGACGCGCATCGACTTCTCCTATCGCCGGCGGGAGGCGGCCGTCATGGCCGCGCTTGGTGGGTCCCCGCCCGGCAGCTGGCTCCCCGGGGACGGCCTACCGGCCGTACGGGAAGCACTCCTTGATCTTCTTCGCATCCATCTCCGTGAGGTGACCCGTACCGCGGAGACCGACCTTCTGCTTCTTCGTCTTCCCGAACGTGGCGAGGTGGCGGACCCCGGCGCGGCGGAACTTCACCTTCCCGCCCTTCTTCACCTGGAACCGCTT
>DASTGK010000251.1:0-9188 GCA_035719085.1 Anaeromyxobacteraceae bacterium | reverse complement strand
GCGGAGCGGCCGGGCCGGAGGCCGTCCACGAAGAGGGTGTCGGCGAGGCCG
This sequence comes from Anaeromyxobacteraceae bacterium, assembly GCA_035719085.1. Lineage (GTDB taxonomy): Bacteria > Myxococcota > Myxococcia > Myxococcales > Anaeromyxobacteraceae > JADKCZ01. The sequence goes on along the minus strand of DASTGK010000251.1, from coordinate 9,137 downwards.
AGCGGCCGGGCCACGCGCGCCGCGAAGAGCTCGGGCAGGGGCGCGCCGAGCGCCCGCTCCAGCGCCAGCCCCAGCGCCACGAAGCCGGGGTCCGAGTAAACGGCGCGCGCGCCCGGCAGCGCCTCGAGCGGCTCGGCGAGGAGCGCCTCGACGACGAGCGCGCGCGCGCGGGCGAACGGGGCGGCCAGCGCGGCGAAGGGCGGCCGCTCCGATGGCGGGCGGAAGAGGGGCGCGGCCCGGGCGTCGCGGGGGGCGAGCTCGTGGAAGGGGCGCCACCAGGGGAGGCCGCTCGAGTGGGCGAGCAGGTGGCGGGCGGTGACGCCCCCCTTCCCCGCCGCCTCGAAGCCGGGCAGGAGCCGAGCCACCGGCGCGTCGAGGTCGAGCGCGCCCTCGGCCACCGCCTGCGCCGCGAGCGTCGCCGTGCAGAGGACCTTGGTGAGCGAGGCGACGTCGAAGAGGTCGCCCGGCCCGAGCGGCCGCTCGCCTGGCGCCGGGAGCGCGCCGTGGAAGCTCTCGTGGACGAGCGCGCCGCCTCGCAGCACCGCCGCCGAGAGGGCCGGCGCCACGCCGGCCGCCCGCGCCGCCTCGAGCACCTCGGCGACCGCGGCCAGCACCGTCACGCCGAGCTCCTCGCGAGGGCCGGCGGGGCGGCCACCGCCCCCTCGTCGAAGAGGAGGCGCGGCACCCCCTCGTCGCCCGGGCCGGGGGCGACGAGCGTGGCGCGCGGCCCGAGCGGCAGCGCCAGGTTCCGGTCCTCGTGACCGAAGGGCAGCCCCTCCACGGCCGGCACGCCGAGCGCGCGCACCGCCGCGCGCACCACCTCGGCCGCCGCCCCGTCGCCCGCGTCGCAGCCGGAGAGCTGGCCGATGGCGACGCCGGCCAGGCCGTCGAGCGCCCCCGCGAGGCGGAGCTGCGTCAGGTAGCGATCGAGCCGGTAGGGCGCCTCGCCCACGTCCTCGATGGCCAGGATGGCCCCCTCGAGCGACGGCAGCCAGGGCGTGCCGCACAGGTGCGAGAGGAGCGCCAGCGTGCCGCCGAGGAGCGGACCGGTGGCGCGGCCCGGGACGACGACCGCGCTCCCCTCGAGGCCGGCGCCAGGGCCGGGGGGCGCCCAGGGGCCGGGGCGCGGCGCGCTGCCGGCGAGGAGCGCCTCCAGGTGATCGACGGCGTCGGCCGGCGCGCGGCCGAGCTGCGTCACCACCGGCCCGTGGACGGTGGCGAGGCCGGCCCGGTTGAGGAGCGCGTGGAGCGCCGTCACGTCGGAGAAGCCGACGAAGAGCTTGGGCCGGTCGAGGAGCGGCGCGGGGTCGATCGACGGGAGCAGGCGCATCGAGCCGTAGCCGCCGCGGGCGCAGAAGATGGCGCGCGCCTCCGGGTCGGCCACCGCCTCGCGCCACTCCTCGAGCCGCCGGGCGTCGTCGCCGGCCAGGTAGCCGAGCCGCGCGCCCACGTCGGGGCGCAGGCGCGGGCGCAGGCCGAGCCGGCCCGACAGGACCTCGAGGCCGCGCTCGAAGGCGGCCGGCTCGAAGGGGCCGGCCGGGGCGATGACGCGGACGACGTCGCCGCGGCGGAGCGGAGGAGGACGGAGCACGGACGGAGGATAGCCCAACCTCGACTCCCGAATCGTCCCGCGCGGGCACCCGGACCATCGGTCCGCCAGGCCGCCGGTCACGCCCGGCGCTTGGAGGCGAGCGGCCGTTTTGTTAACGTCGATTCCTCCGCTCGACGTCAACCTTGCGCGCACCCGGTGCGCTCCCTCCAGTATTCGCCGCCGAAAGGAGTCATGGATGAGCCAGAAGCCGCAGCTGGAAGGCGAGGTCTTCTACCCGTCGTCCGAGGTGGTCTCGCAGGCCATCATCAAGGACTGGGACGAGGTCGCCAAGAAGGCCACCGCCGACCTGGAGGGCTTCTGGGCCAAGGAGGCCGGCGAGCTCGAGTGGTACCGCAAGTGGGACAAGGTCCTCGACGACTCGGAGAAGCCCTTCTTCAAGTGGTTCAAGGGCGCGCAGTGCAACATCATCCACAACGCCCTCGACCGCCACCAGAAGACCTGGCGCAAGAACAAGCTGTCGCTCATCTGGGTCGGCGAGCGCAACGAGGTCCGCACCTACTCGTACTTCGCGCTCCACCGCGACGTCTCCAAGTTCGCCAACGTGCTGAAGGCGATGGGCGTGAAGAAGGGTGACCGGGTCACCATCTACATGCCGCGCATCCCCGAGATCGTCATCGCCATGCTGGCCTGCGCCAAGGTCGGCGCCATCCACTCGGTGGTCTACGGCGGCTTCTCGGTCGACGCGCTGCAGGGGCGCGTCGAGGACTCCGAGTCGAAGGTGATCGTCACCGCCGACGGCGGCTTCATGAACGGCAAGGTGGTGGAGCTGAAGAAGACCGTCGACGAGGCGGTGCGGCGCTGCCCCACCGTCGAGACGGTCATCGTGGTGCAGCGCACCGCCCACGAGATCCGGATGGAGGCGGGCCGGGACTACTGGTACCACGAGCTCATGAAGCTGCCGCTCGCCACCGGCAGCTGCCCGACCGAGGTGATGGACGCGGGCGATCCCCTCTACATCCTCTACACGTCCGGCACCACCGGCAAGCCGAAGGGGCTCATCCACGGCCACGGCGGCTACATGACCGGCATCTACGCGACGCTCAAGTACGTCTTCGACATGAAGGACGAGGACCGCTACTGGTGCGCCGCCGATCCGGGCTGGGTCACCGGCCACAGCTACATCGTCTACGGGCCGCTGCTCTGCGGCGCGACCACCTTCATGTACGAGGGGGCGCCCACCTACCCCTATCCGAACAAGTGGTGGTCGCTCGTCGAGAAGTACGGCATCACCATCCTCTACACCGCCCCCACCGCCATCCGCGGCCTGATGCGCTTCGGCGCCTCCTGGCCGGCGCGCCACGACCTCTCCACGCTGCGGCTGCTCGGCTCGGTCGGCGAGCCGATCAACCCCGAGGCCTGGAAGTGGTACCACCGCGAGATCGGCAAGGGGCGCTGCCCCATCATGGACACCTGGTGGCAGACCGAGACCGGGATGTTCCAGATCACGCCGGTGCCGACCCTGCCGCTCAAGCCCGGCTCCGCCGCCAAGCCGTTCTTCGGCCAGGAGGCGACCATCCTCGACGACAAGGGGAACGCCGTGCCGGACGGCGAGGAGGGCTTCCTCGTCCTCAAGAGGCCGTGGCCGGCCATGGCCACGACCATCTACAAGGACCCGGAGCGCTGGGCCAAGCAGTACTGGACCACCTACCCCGGCATGTACTGCGCCGGCGACGCCGCCAAGCGGGACAAGGACGGGTACTTCTGGGTCATCGGCCGGACCGACGACGTCATCAAGGTCTCCGGCTACCGGCTCGGCACCGCCGAGGTGGAGAGCGCGCTCGTCAGCCACCCGGCCGTGGCCGAGGCGGCCGTCATCGGCCTGCCGCACGAGGTGAAGGGGCAGGCCATCTACTGCTACTGCCTGCTGCGCCAGGGCTTCAAGCCGAGCGACGAGCTGGCCGACGACATCCGCGGCCACGTGGCGACCCACCTCGGCCCCATCGTCCGGCCGGAGAAGGTCACCTTCGTCGACAGCCTGCCCAAGACCCGCTCCGGCAAGATCATGCGGCGCGTGCTCAAGGCCCGCGCCCAGGGGCTGCCCGAGGGCGACGTCTCGACGCTCGAGGAGTGACGCCCCGGTGACGCCGCCCGTCCTGCCCTCGCGGGACGGGCGGCCGCTCGCCGCAGCCCGGCCGCCGTCCTCGTGGTAAACCCGGCGGCGATGCCCACCGACCTGCCGCTCTGGAGGCGCCCGCGCGCCCAGCTCGTCGCGCTGGCGGCGCTGCTCTGGGCGCTCGGCGCCGGGCTCCTGGCGCTCGCCTGGTCGGGGCTGCTCCCCTTCGTGCTGGCGGCGCTCGCCGCCTACGTCATCGACCCGCTCATCGTCCGGCTCACCGCGCTCCGGCCGTTCGGCCGCCCCCTGCCCCGCTGGGCGGCGGTGCTGGTCGTCTACCTGGGCGTGGCCGGGCTCACCTGGATCGCCGCCGTCTCGGTGGCGCCGCAGGTGTACCGCGAGGCGCTGCGCGGCCTGCTCGCCGCGCGCGAGCAGCTGGCCGGGGCCACGCCGGAGCGGATCCACGCCTGGGCGCGCGCCATCGACGCCTTCCTCGAGCGCGCCGGCATCCCGCTCGACGTCGACCCGGGCGACGGCACCGGCGCGGTCCGGCTGCAGGTGGACCTGGCCGCCGGCATCGCCCAGGCGCTCGCCGCCGCCAGCGCCTGGCTGCGGGCCTCCGTGGGCGACGTGGTGGCCTTCACGCAGGCGGTGCTGGCCGGGACGCTGCGCGGCCTCCTCTTCGCGGTGCTGCTCTTCATGCTCACGGCCTACATCTCCATGGACGCGCCGCGCATCCTGGCCTTCTCGGAGACGGTCGTCCCTTCGGCCTGGCGCGAGGACCTGCGCCGGCTGCGCCACGGCATCGACGCGGGGCTGGCCGGCGTGGTGCGCGGCCAGGTCACCATCATGGTGGTGAACGCGGCGCTGACGCTGGTCGGCCTCCTCGTCCTCAAGGTGCCGCTCGCCTTCGCGCTCACCGCGCTCGTCTTCGTCCTCTCCATCGTCCCCATCTTCGGCACCGTCCTGTCGAGCGTGCCCATCGTGCTGCTGGCGCTCCTCGACGGCCTGCCGAAGGGGCTGGCGGCGCTCGCCTGGATCCTCGGGGTCCACGCGCTCGAGTCCTACGTGCTCAACCCGAAGATCATGGGGGAGGCCGCCCGCATCCACCCGGTGCTGGTGGTGCTGGCGCTGGTCATCGGCGAGCGCACCTCGGGCCTCACCGGGGCGCTCCTGGCCGTGCCGCTCATGAGCGTCTTCGTCGCCGTCTTCCGCTTCCTCCACCGGAAGCTCGCCGTGCTCGACGAACGGGCCTCGGGCACGGCGCCCATCGTCGAGGCCCGCCCCGCGCCCACGAAAGGAAGCGCACCATGAGAACCCTCACCGCCCTCGCCCTCGCCCTGGCGCTCGCCCCGGCGGCCCGCGCCGAGGCCCCCAAGGCCGCCGCGCCCAAGGCCGAGGCCGCCGCGCCGGCCGCCAAGGCCGACCCCGACAAGACGCTCCGCGCCGTCGGCCTGGCCGTGGCCAAGAGCCTCGAGCAGTTCGGCCTCACGCCGGCCGAGCTGGAGCAAGTGCTGAAGGGCGTCCGCGAGGGCGCCGCCGGCAAGGTGGCGCTCAGCATGGAGGACCAGCAGGCCATCCAGGCGCTGGTGACGGAGCGCCGCGCCCAGCAGGGCGAGGCGCAGAAGAAGAAGGGGGCCGAGCACCTGGAGATGGCGGCCAAGGAGAAGGGCGCGGTCAAGACCGGGAGCGGCCTCGTCTACGTGCCGCTCAAGGACGGCGCCGGCCCGTCGCCGGCCGCCAGCGACAAGGTGAAGGTCAACTACAAGGGGCAGCTCGTCGACGGCCAGGTGTTCGACGCCTCGGACCGCCACGGCGGCCCGGTCAGCTTCCCGCTCGACGGCGTCATTCCGTGCTGGACCGAGGGCGTGCAGAAGATGAAGGTGGGCGGCAAGGCCCGGCTCGTCTGCCCGCCCGCCATCGCCTACGGCGACCGCGGCGCGGGCGCCGACGTGCCCCCCGGCGCCACGCTCGACTTCGAGGTCGAGCTGCTCGAGATCGTGAAGTGAGGAGGAACACCACCGTGAAGAACGCACTGTCCGCCGCCGCCGTCGCCGTCCTGCTCGCCGCCTGCACCCCGGGCGCACCGCCCAAGGCCACCCCCAAGACCGACGACGACAAGACCGTCTACGCCGTCGGCGTCGCCATCCAGAAGAGCCTGGAGCCGTTCCAGTTCACGCCGGCCGAGGTCGAGCTGGTGGTCGCCGGCCTCCGCGACGCCGCGGCCGGCAAGCCCGAGGTGGCGCTCGAGTCGAAGCAGCAGGCCATCCAGCAGCTGGCCATGTCCCGCCGCGCCGCCCAGGGGGCGACCTTCGCCAAGAAGGGCGGCGAGTACCTGGAGAAGGCGGCCAAGGAGAAGGGCGCGGAGAAGACCGCGAGCGGCCTCGTCTACGTGCCCATCACCGAGGGGACCGGCGCCACGCCGGCCGCGACCGACACCGTCAAGGTCAACTACAAGGGGCAGCTCACCGACGGCAAGGTCTTCGACGCCTCGGAGCGCCACGGCGGGCCGGCCACCTTCCCGCTGAACGGCGTCATCCCCTGCTGGACCGAGGGCGTGCAGAAGATGAAGGTGGGCGGCAAGGCCCGCCTCGTCTGCCCGTCGGCCATCGCCTACGGCGAGCGCGGCGCCGGCGCCGACATCCCGCCGGGCGCCACCCTCGACTTCGAGGTGGAGCTGCTCGAGATCGTCAAGAAGTAGCCGCTCCGCCGCCGGAGCTGCTGGCCGGGGCGTCCGCCGCGCGCGGGCGCCCCGGCTCCGCTTTGGGCCCTGCGCCCGGCGCCGTTCCGGGCTACCAATGGGCGCATGCCCACCGACCTCACGCTGTACGGCAACGCCTCCTGGAGCAGCCCCTACGTCTTCTCGGCCTTCGTGGCGCTCACGGAGAAGGGGCTCCCCTTCGAGGTGAAGCTCCTCGACCTGGCCGCCCGCGAGCACGAGCGGCCCGAGTACCGCGACCCGTCCATCACCGGCCGCGTCCCGGCGCTGCGCCACGGCGACTTCTGGCTGGCCGAGTCGTCGGCCATCGGCGAGTACCTGGAGGACGCCTTCCCGCCGCCGCAGCACCCGCGGCTCTACCCGGCCGACGCGAAGGAGCGAGCCCGCGTCCGCATGGTCCAGGCGCTCGTCCGCTCCGACTTCACCGCCGTCCGCTCCGAGCGCCCGACGAGCTCGGTCTTCGGCGGCGAGCCGGTGAAGCCGCTCACGCCGGCGGGCCAGGCGGCGGCCGAGCGGCTCCTGCGCATCGCCGCCGCGCTGGTGCCGGGGAAGAGCGGCTTCGTCGCCTCCCACTTCACGCCGGCCGACGCCGATCTCGCGCTCATGCTCATGCGGCTCGTCGCCAACGGCGACCCGGTGCCGGCGCCGCTCGCCGCCTGGGCGCGCGCCATCTGGGCCCGGCCGTCGATCCAGGCCTGGCTCGCCCACGGCAAGGCGAGGCGGTGAGCCCCAGCCGCGTCAGCGCGGCCGGACGCGCTTCCAGTAGATGAGCTCGGCCACGCCCGGCAGGACGAGGTCCGGCAGCGCGCCGGACCGCGCCCAGCCGCGCCGCTCGTAGAAGGCCTGGGCCTCGAGGTTGAAGTCGGAGCAGAGGAGGAAGGCGTGGGCGCTCACCGCCGCCACCTGCGCCTCGAAGGCGGCGAGGAGCGCCGCCCCGACGCCGCGCGCCTGGGCCTCGTCGAGCACCGCGATGAGCCGCAGGTAGCCGCCGAGCCCGAGCGTCCCCTGCCGCAGGAACCAGGCGAGGCCGACCGGGCGCCCCGCCTCGACCGCGAGGAGGAGCCCCTCGCCGCGGGCGAGCGCCGCCTCGAGGTCGACCTCGAGCCGGTCGGCGGCGCGGCCGTAGCGGACCATGAGCGGCAGGCGGGCCAGGCCGGCGGCCAGGGCCGGCAGGTCGGCGGCGACGGCGGTGCGGATCTCCATCACGGGCTCCCTGTGGCGGCCGGCAGGAGCGGCACCGGCCAGAACCAGCGGCTGGCGCGCACCACCCGGCTCGAGCGGGCCGGCAGATCGAACCAGATCCGCGCGCCGTCCGCCTCCCCGTCGGCGCGGCGGCCGTCGACCCACCACTCGAGCCCGGGGCGGCCGGTGGCGAGCGTCAGCCCCGGCAGCGCCACCGCGCCGTGGTTCACCACCTCGGCGGCGCCGTCCTCGCGGTAGCGCACCTCCACCTCGGCGAGCGCCCGCAGCCGGTCGCCCACCTCGGCCCAGGGGAGCGCGAGGAGCGAGCCGCGCGCCACCCGCGCCGCCAGGCGCGCCAGGGCCTCGTCGAGGTCCGGGTCGATCTCCAGGCCACCGCCCGCCGCCGGGCGCACGCAGAGCCGCGTCGCGGCGAAGCGGCCGCGCGTCTCGGCCGGACCCGCGCCGAGGTAGGTGTGGGCGACGAAGAGGCCGCGCCCCCGCTCCAGCCGGTCGAGCGCGGCGTCGGAGAGGGCGCCGGCCAGCGCCGCCGGCGGCTCGTAGAAGAAGCTCGACTGGAAGATCCAGAGGCGCGGATCGTCCGCCAGCGGGTAGAAGGCCGGGCTCGGGCTGCCGGGCGGCGCCGCCGCGAAGAGGTCGGCCACCTCGACCGACCGGAAGCCGGCCACGTCGCCGGCCGCCCAGCCCCAGCGGATGCCGCCGGCGAGGAGCAGGTCGCGCACGCCGTACGGCGGCGCCAGCCCCGCTCCCTCGGCCGAGAGCGCTTCGCAGTTGACGTAGGGCTCGTGGTCGATCCAGGTGGCCGGCGCGAAGGGGGCGGCCTCGGCGAGCCCCGACGCCACCGCCGGGCGGTCGTCGCGCGCGTCGCTCACCGAGTGGAGCGCCACCTCGGCCCCCTCGGCCACGAGCCGCGCCGCGAGCCGCGCCGTCTCCGGGTCCTCGAGCGTGCCGCGCCCCGGGCGCACGAAGAAGCTGCGGGTGAAGGCGAGGCCGCGGCCGAGCAGGCCGGCGCCGCGCCCGCCCTCGGCGCGCGGGTCGGAGTGGCCGTAGAGGACGGCGCGCAGCGCGTCCGGGTCGGTCCGGTCGGCGTGGTCGGTGAAGACCACCGCCGCCCGGGCGCCGCGCGGCCAGCGCTCCACCACGAGCGGGCCGGCGCCCGGTGGCCCGAGCCCCCTCGGCGCGAGCGGCACCAGCGTCGCCTCGAGCCGGTCCTCGTCGCCGGCGGCGCGCGGCGCCTCGGTCCAGGCCCGCTTCTTCTCGAGCTCGGCGTAGCCGCGGGCGCCGGCGGTGGGCGGCAGCGCCGCCAGGCAGCGCGGGTAGGTGGCGAAGGGGCGCTCCGCGGCGTCGTCGAGGAAGAGCGTGGCGACCACCCCGGCGCCGCGCGCCCCGGGCCTCGACGGCGAGGTCGGCTCGAGCCGCGCCGCCACGAGCCCCGGGCCACCCGTGAGGAGCGCCGGTCCGGCCCAGGCGACGAGCGGCGTGGCGCGGCCGGTCCGGACGGGGGCGACCAGCGGGGCCGGGGCGAGGTCGCGCCCCACCGCCATCGGCCCCTC
>DASTGK010000250.1:0-16103 GCA_035719085.1 Anaeromyxobacteraceae bacterium | reverse complement strand
GCCGCCGCCGGCCGGGCGGGTGAGCGAGAGCCGGACCCGGGCCCCGTCCACGGGCGCGCCGGCCCGGTCGAGGAGCGCGAAGGCGAGCGGCGCGGCGCCGGGGTGGAGCGAGGCCGGCTCGAAGGCGGCCCGCCAGCCGAGCCGCGCCCGCGCCTGCCGCTCCTGGTCGTAGTGGACGGCGTGCTCGTAGGGATCGTCCACCACCGTCCGCTCGTAGACCCGCGAGCCGACGTAGAGGGTGGCCGCGACCGCGCCGAGCGCGGCGACCGAGACGACGACGAGGACGGCCTTCACCGGACCTCCGGGACGACGACGCGGATGGGCGAGCTGCGGGTGGCGGGGCGGGCGCCCTCCCCGGCCGCGCCGGCCGTGAGGGTGCCGGTGGCGCTGCCCGCGGGGCCGCGCGCCTCGATCACGAGGCGCAGCCGCCGATGCTCGCCGGGGCCGAGCGCCACCTCGCCGGGGCGGACCTCGGCCTCGAGCCCCGGCGCGCTGGCGGCGAGGCGCACCGTCACCGCGGCGCGGGCCCGGTTCTCGAGCGAGAGCTGGTAGGCGTTGAGCGCCCGGCCGTCGGCGGCGCGGCGCGGCGCGAAGCCGGCGTCGGGCACCACCGTGAGGTCGAGCGTCGCCTCGGCCGCCGAGACCCCGGCCGCCACCGTGGCGACGAGCGCGGCGAGCGTGGCGGCGGCGAGGGCCGCCACCGCCGGGCGGCGCAGGCGACGGGGCGTGCCGGGCGGCCCGTAGAAGTAGCCGATGAGCTTCGGCGCCCGCCTCAGCTTCAGCATGATCGGGTCGCAGGCGTCGGCGCACTCGGCGCAGGCGATGCACGCCATCTGCAGCCCGTCCCGGATGTCGATGCCGGTGGGGCAGACCCGCACGCAGGCGCCGCAGTCCACGCAGTCGGCGTCGCGCCGCTCGTCGTAGGCCACGGCGAGCGTGTGGCGGTCGTAGAGCACGCCCTGCAGCCGGGCGTAGGGGCAGGTGGTGGCGCAGAAGCGGCCGCGCACCAGCGTGAGGTCGAGGAAGAGCGTCGCCCCGAGCGCGGCCCAGGCGCCCGAGAGCACCGGGCCGAGCTCTCCGGCGGCGAGCCGGCCCGCGAAGTCGGCCGGGGTGACGAAGTACCAGAGCGTGGCGGCCGAGAAGAGCGCGGCCACGGCCGCGGCGAGCGCCACCCCGGCGGCGCGGCGCCAGGGGCGGCGGCGCCTGCCGGGGAGCGGCTGGACGAGCCGGGTCAGGTCGCCGAGCACCGTCTGCGGGCAGGACCAGCCGCACCAGACGCGGCCGAAGGCGACGGTGACGAGGGCCAGCGCCGCGGCGGCGAGGAAGGTCGCCGGCAGGAGCACGAAGAGCTCGCTCATCGCCAGCGACGCCCCCATGACGTGGAGCGTCAGCGTCGGGACGTCGAAGCGGAGCGCGCTCTCGCCGCCGGCGCGCAGGAAGGGCAGCCCGAGGAAGAGGAGCGCCTGGGCCGCCCCCGCCGCGCGGCGGTACGCCTGGATGGGCCGCCTACCCGTCATCGTCCAGCATCTTGTACTTCGCCTGCTCTCCCTGATCGCGGCGCTTGCGCGAGTAGAGGAAGGCCCAGATGCCGACGAAGGCCACGCAGAGCGTGATCCCGAAGATCAGGTAGGCGGTGTCGGGGGACATCGTTCCTCGGTCAGGACTTAGCGCGGCGCTGCATGAGCCACAACCCGATCGCGGCGGCCGTCGGCAGCGCCGTGAAGAGGATGGTCATGAAGACGTTCGTCGCCGCGTCGGCGCCGGCGGCCTGGGCCCCCTCCAGCTGGCCGGCCTGCGTCCAGCCGGTGCTCCAGGGCGAGTAGGTCCAGAGGTACCAGATCCCCCAGAGGATGAGGCCGACCGCCAGCGCCACCCAGCCGATGGGCACCTGGTGCGCGGTCTCGCGGTTCTCCATCGCCTCGGCGGTGTCCGGCAGCTCGCTCTGCATGGCGTCCCCTCCCATCACTTCACCTTCCCTTCCGCCTTCTCGTGCGCCTTCTGCGCGCGCACCCAGGCGATGACGGACCAGATGTCCTCCTTGGAGAGCTGCCCGCCGAAGGCGGTCATGCCGCCGTCCTTGGCGCCGGCGCGGCCGGCGATGGGCTTGGCGTCGCTGCCGCCCGAGATGATGGCGAAGTAGGCGGCGTCGGGCAGGTCCGGCGTGGCGCCCAGGAACTCGTCGTCGACCAGGCTCGGCGCCACCCCCTCCTGCCCCTCGGCCTCTTCGCCGTGGCAGACGGCGCAGTTGTCGGCGAAGAGCTTCTTGCCGCGGGCGATGGCCTCGGGGCGGCCGGCCACCGGGTTGGCGAGGGCGAGGTCCACCTCGGCCGCCTGGCGCCGCTGCACCGAGGTGCCGAGCCACTGCGTGTAGGCCACGAGCGCGTCGAGCTCGTCCTTGCCCTCGACCGAGGCCTTGACCGCGGCGAGGTCGGTCTTGAGCTCGGGGTGGACGAAGGCCAGCGCGTTCATGTGGTCGGCCACGGTGGCGGCGTCGAGCGGCCGCCCCTTGAGCCAGCCGTAGGACGGCATGTTCGACCTGGCCGCGAAGGCCTGGGGGTTGGCGTAGTGCTGCTGGTGCCAGCCGTCGGGGCGCAGCCCGCCCTCGCGCGCCAGGTCCGGCCCGGTGCGCTTCGAGCCCCACAGGAACGGGTGGTCGTAGGCGAACTCGCCCGCCTTGGAGTAGTCGCCGTAGCGGGCCACCTCGCTCGCCAGCGGGCGGACGGTCTGCGTGTGGCAGCCGACGCAGCCCTCGCGCTGGTAGACGTCGCGCCCGGCGAGCTGCAGCGGGGTGAAGGGCTTCAGGTTGTCGAGCTTCGGGTGCATGTCGGCCCGGAGCATCGGGTAGGCCATCGTGACGATGGAGCCGACGGAGATGGCCACCGTCGCCATCACCGCCAGCAGGACGGGCTTCTTGTAGATGTCGCCAGCCATGGTGGTCTCCCCCTCGCTACGCGGCCGGCGCCGCCGCCGGGGCGGGCGCGCCGGACGACTGCAGCGCCTTCCCCTTCTGGATGGTCATGAGGACGTTGTAGATGAAGAAGAGCATGCCGACGGTGAAGACGATCCCGGCCAGCGTGCGCGTGTGCCAGTACGGGTAGTTCTTGGCCAGCGTCTCCACGAACGTGTACTTGAGCGTGCCGTCGGGGTTGGTCGCCTTCCACATGGCGCCCTGCTGGATGCCGGTGATCCACATGGTCACCGAGAAGAGCAGCTGGCCGACGAGCACCAGCCAGAAGTGCACGTTGGCGATCTTCTCCGAGTAGATGGTGGTCCCGTAGATCTTCGGGATGACGTAGTAGACCGAGGCGCACACGGTCATGGTCACCCAGCCCATGGTGCCCATGTGCACGTGGCCCGGCACCCAGTCGGTGAAGTGGATGAGCTGCGAGACGACGCGGAGCGACTGCGTCGGCCCCTGCACCGTCTGCAGGCCGTAGAAGGTGATGCCGAGGATGAAGAACTTGGTCAGGTAGTTGGACCGCATCTTCGACCAGTCCGCACCCACCGTGTAGTAGCCGTTCACCACCGAGCCCCACGACGGCGCGATGAGGAAGAGCGTGAAGACGATGCCCAGCGTCTGGATCCAGTCGGGCACCGGCGAGTAGACGAGGTGGTGCGCGCCGGTCCAGAGGTAGCCGAAGACCAGCGACCAGAAGGCCAGGATGGAGAGCCGGTGGCTGAAGATGGGGACGCCGATGGCCTTCGGCAGGAAGTAGTAGAACATCGCCAGGATGGGCGTGGTGAAGATGAAGCCCACGGCGTTGTGGCCGTACCACCACTGCACGTTGGCCGAGTTGACGCCGGCGAACAGGTGGTAGCTCTTCGTCAGGCCGGCCGGGATCGACAGGTTGTTGACGAGGTAGAGGACGGCCACCGCCACCACGGTCGCGATGATGTACCAGAGCGACACGTACATCTGCGCGTCCTTGCGCTTGATGATGGTGCCGAAGACGTTCACCGCGAACATCACCCAGAGGACGACGACGCCGACGTCGAGCGGCCACTCGAGCTCGGCGTACTCGTTCGACTGCGTGTACCCGGCCATCAGGGAGAGCGCGGCCAGCGCGATGGCGGCGTTGAAGAGCCAGAGGTGGACGCGGGCCAGCCGCGGGAAGAGCAGCGGCCGCCGGCAGAGCCGGATGAGGATGTAGTAGCTCAGCCCGAAGATGGCGCCGATGCCGAGGCCGAAGGCCAGCCCGTTGGTGTGGACCGGGCGCAGCCGGCCGTAGGTGAGGTACGGCGCGAAGTTGGCCGCCGGGGCCCACAGCTGCACCGAGATGAGGAGCCCGACGAGGATGCCCACGACCCCCCAGAAGATGGCCGAGAGGATGAACCCCTGGACCGTCTGGTTGTCGTACCGATATTCGTTCATGGACCGCTGCCCTCCCTGAGCAGGGAAATGATCGAGCGCAAGCATACAGGAGGGGTCGGCGGAAAAAGCCATTGATTTTGCTACGAAACCCCGGCGGGCCTGCCACATCTGCCCACATCGAGGACTCAATTGACGTCGCGCAATTTACGCGCGAACGGATTGCGCCGGGCCACCTCAATGAAATGGCCTGCGTGGGCCCGGCCGCTTGATCCGTCAAGGCGGCGCGGCGACCGGCCCTTGATCGATCAAGGTGGCCGGCGCGGGCCCCGGAGGCCGTTCACGGCGCCGCGGCGGCGTCCGGCGGCTCGCCGTCGAGCAGCCGGCGGAGCGCCGCGCGCAGGTCGTCGCGGTCGAACGGCTTCTCCAGGAAGGTGACGCCGCTCTCGAGGAAGCGCGCCGCCTCGGGCGTGGTGGCGCCGCCGGTGATGAAGAGCATCCGCTCCGCCAGCGCCGGCGAGCGGCGGACCACCTCGGCGCGCAGCTCGGCGCCGCCCGCGCCCGGCATCATCACGTCGCAGACCACGGCGTCGAACTGGACGCCGGCGGAGAGGCGGCGCAGCGCCTCGGCCACGCTCGACACCACGTCCACCTCGTGCTCGCCGGCGAGCTGCCGGCGCAGCGTGGCGCCGATGAACGGCTCGTCGTCGACGACCAGCACCCGGCGACGCCGGAGCGCCGCGGCGGGCGCCTCGGGCGCGGCCGCGCAGGCGCCGGCCCCATCGCTGGCCGCCGGCAGGAGCACGCGGAAGGTGGTGCCGCGCCCCGGCTCGCTCTCCACCTCGATCTCGCCGCCGTGGGCCGCCACGAGGTTGTGGCAGACCCAGAGGCCGAGGCCGGTGCCGACGCCGGCCGCCTTGGTGGTGAAGAACGGGTCGAAGATCTTGCGGCGCGTCTCGGGCGACATCCCGGCCCCGGTGTCGGAGACCTCGATGGCCACGCGGTCCCCGTCGGCGCGGCGCGCCACGAGCCGGATCTCGTTCCGGTCCGGCGCCCCCTCGGGGACGGCCTGGGCGGCGTTGACGAGCAGGTTGAGGAAGACCTGGCCGAGCCGGGCCTCGCTGCCCCGCACCGGCGGGACGTCGCCGAGCACCCGCACCAGCCGGGCCCGGTGGCGCAGCTCGCTCCAGGCCAGGCCGACGGCGTACTCGAGCACCCGCGCCACCTCGACCGGACCGTGCGGCTGCTCGTCGCCCCGCGAGAGCGCGCGCAGGTCGCGCACGATGACGCGCATCCGGTCCGCCCCCTGGCGCGCCTCCTCGAGCGCGCGCACCAGGTCCTCGACCGCCGCCGGCTCGGCGGCCGGGCTCGCCAGGACCCGCTCCAGCTCCTCGGCGGCGAAGGCGAGGTTGGAGAGGACGAAGGTGAGCGGGTTGTTGAGCTCGTGGGCCACGCCGGCGGCGAGCGTGCCGATCGAGGCGAGCCGGTCGGCCTGCGCCAGCCGGGCGTGGGCCTGCTCCCGCTCCTCGAGCGCCTGGCGCAGCTCCGCCTCGGCGCGGCGCTGCGCCGTCACGTCGAGCATGGTGCCGGCCAGGCCGGCCACCTTGCCGTCGGCGTCGCGGAAGACCGCCTTCTGGAAGATCACCTGGTGCCGCCCGCCGTCGGCGTACTGCACCTCGTTCTCGTAGATCTGCACGCCCCCCGACTCGAGCAACGCCAGGTCCGCCTTGCGGTAGGCGGCCGCCAGGTCGGGCGGCGCCACGCCGAAGACCCGCGCGCCGATGATCTCCCGGCGCGTCTTGCCGAGGTACCGCTCGAAGGCGGTGTTGCAGCCGAGGTAGACCCCGTCGGCGTCCTTGAAGAAGATCGGCGCCGGGATGGCGTCGAGCACCGCCTGCAGCCGGTAGGCAGCGTCGCTGGCCTGGCGCGCCTCGGCGTCGGCGGGCGGCGGGGCGGGCGGCGTGGGCGTTTCGGGCACGTGACGTCCTCCGGTCCCCACCGTCGGGGGCAGCGTAGCAGGCCCGGCCATCCGGCCAAAGCCGGCCGAAAGGGCGGGGTCGGCGGCGCGCCTGCCGGGCGACCTACGCCCGCCGCACGTCGATCCGGTTGTCGTAGAAGGTCGAGCCGCCGGCCTCGTCGGTGAGCCGCTGCGAGGTGAGCGCGTTGACGTTGCGCCCGTCCGCGGTGTCCCGGCTCCAGTGGACACCGGCCACCACCGCCACGCCGGGCGGCACGGTCGGGGTGACCTCGAGCGTGAGCCGCACCTCGCCGAGCTCGTTCCAGGCGACCACCTGCTCGCCGTCGGAGAGACCGCGCGCCGCCGCGTCGGCCGGCCCGAGCCGGACCCGCATGGCGCCGCGCTTCGAGGCGAGGTCGTCGCGCTCCATGAAGGTGGAGTTGAGCGAGTAGACCGCCGGCGCCGTCTGCAGCCGCAGCGGCAGGCCGCCCGCCTCGGCGTGCGACGGGATCCAGCGGGGCAGCGGCTCGCGGTGGGCGGCGTTCAGGATCTCGAGCTTGCCGGACGGCGTGAAGAAGCGGGGGCCGGCCGGCCGCCTCAGCTTCACCGGCTTGCCGGCCTCGAGCGCCGCAAGGTCGATCCCCTCGCGGTAGGGCGACGGCACCGCCAGCAGGGCGTCGATCACCTCGTCGGCGCTCCAGGCGAAGGGCGCCCCCTCGAAGCCCATGGCCGCGGCCAGCCGGCGGAAGAGCTCCCAGTTGGGCAGCGCCTCGCCGGGCGGCGCCACCGCGGGCCGCGCCCGCTGCAGGAACGGGTGGCCATAGGAGCGGTAGAGGTCGGCGTGCTCGAGCGAGGTGGTGGCCGGCAGGAGCACGTCGGCGAAGCGGGCGGTGTCGGTGAGGAACCGCTCGTGGACCACGGTGAAGAGGTCCTCGCGCGCCAGGCCGCGGAGCACCGCGTTCTGGTCGGGGGCCACCGCCGCCGGGTTGGAGGCGTAGACGCAGAGCGACATGACGCGCGGGCCGGCCAGCTCGCCGAGCGCGTGGCCGAGCTGGTTCATGTTGACGAGCCGGGTCGGGCCGGGCTGCAGGTCGGGGCGCGTGAAGGGGGCCAGGTCGAAGGCGTCGCCGCTCGAGACGTCGCCGAAGAAGCCGGCGCCCGGCTTGGAGAAGCAGCCGGCCACCGCGCCGAGGCAGGCGATGAGCCGCAGGTTCATGGCGCCGTTGCCGTAGCGCGAGAGGGCGCCGCCGGTGCGGATGAAGGGGGCGCGCGCCGCGCCGAGCGCGCGGGCCAGCGCCTGGAGCTCGGCCTCGCCGACGCCGGTGAGCGCCGCGGTGCGCGCCGGGCCGTGCTCCGGCAGGACGCGCGCCTCGAGCTCCGGCCAGCCGACCGCCTCCTCGGCGAGGAACCGCTCGGCGGCGAGCCCCTCCCGCTCGAGCAGGTGCATGAGGCCGAGCGCGAAGGCGCCGTCCGAGCCGGGGCGCACCACGATGGTCTTGTCGGCCAGCGCCGAGGTCTCGGTCTCGTGGGTGTCGACGAGCCAGACGGCGGCCCCGGCCTTGCGGGCCGCCTTCACGCGCGAGAGGAAGTGGATGTTGGTGGCGACGGCGTTGACGCCCCAGAGCACGATGAGGCTCGCGCCGAGCGCGTCGTCCGGGTCGGCGCCGGGCGTGGCGCCGAGCACCGCCCGCAGGCCGGCCCCCTTGGCCGGCGTGCAGATGGTCCGGTCGAGCCGCGAGGCGCCGAGCCGGTGGAAGAAGGCGTGGCCGGCGTTGCGCTGCACGAGCCCCATGGTGCCGGCGTAGCTGTAGGGCAGGATGGCCTGGGCGCCGTGCTCGGCGGCGATGGCCTTCCACCGGCCTGCCACGAGCGCGATGGCCTCGTCCCAGCTGGCCCGGCGGAAGCGCCCCTCCCCCTTGGCCCCCGCGCGGAGCTGCGGGAAGAGGAGCCGGTCCGGGTGGTTCACCGTCCGTTCGTACCGGGTCATCTTGGGGCAGAGCGTCCCCTGCGAGTACGGGTGCTCCGGGTCGCCGCGCACCGCCACCACCCGCCCATCCTCCACCTCGGCGAGGAGGCCGCAGGCGTCGGGGCAGTCGTAGGGGCAGGTGGAGCGGTGGGTCGTGCGCATGGGGGCGCGATGCTAGCGCCGATGCCGGAGGCGATTCCAGCGGCCCGCGCCGGCGCCCCGCTGGCTCGGGACGCCCGGCGCGGAGCGCGCACGGCGGCTCACGGCTGGATGGCGCTGATGCGCGTCGCCCAGTTGCCGAGAGAGGTCCGCGTCGCGCCGCAGCTCCCGATGGGCGCGGTGAGGTACTGGGCCAGCGTGCAGGTCTGGGCGATGTACTCGGACGCGATCCAGACGCGGCCGCCGTCCATGGCCGCCGCCCCGTAGTCGCCCCAGCGGGTGCGCGGCGGGCTCCCCACGAACGCCTTGTAGGAGGTGAAGCCGTCGGCCGGGCCGGCCCCGGCGGCCACGAGGTGCACCTCGGCCGCGTCGTCGTCGCCGATGGTGGCGTACGCGGCGCTGGGGAAGAGGGCCGGTCCCACCGCCGTGAAGGCCACCACCGCCGCGCCGCCGCCCGAGACCGCGATGGCCGGGTAGGTCAGGTTCTGGTCGCCGAGGGCGATGGTCCCCTGCCGGACGGCGACGGCGCCGGCGGGATCGACGGCGAACCAGGCCACGCCCGCGCGCTGGGCTCCGCCCACCCGCACCGCGGTGTCGAGCGCGCCCCAGACCAGGCCGCCGGCGAGCACCGTCTGCTGCATCCGCGAGTCGTTGGCGTCGAGGATCGACTCGACCTCGTCGTGGGCTGGCTCGGTGGAGAAGAAGAGCCGCCAGCAGCCGACGCCGGCCGGGGTGGCGGTGGTGGTGTCGTCGATGCACTCGCCGAGCGGGTGCGGGCCGGCCTGCTGCGCCGCCTTGGGCGGCACGGCGTAGCGGTTCACCGGGACGGCCGTGGCGTCGAGCGTGAGCGTGGGCGTGGCGTCGATGGTGCCGGTGTGGCGGAGCCGCCAGAGGAAGATCTGCCGGCTCTTGCCGGAGGCGTTGAAGACGGCGTCGGAGGAGAGCAGGACCTCGGTCCCACCGTCGGTCCGCAGCGCAGCGCCCGGCTGCGCGGCCGCCGGCCAGAGGGTGAAGCCCGGGTTGCCGCCCGCGGCGCCGAGGGTCTCGAGCTGCACCACGTCGAGCGTGGCCGCCGCCGCGGCGAGCGCCCGCTTCGAGAGGGCGTAGACGTTGGCGCCGTGGAACTCCGGGCCGAAGAGGGAGAACTCGTTGGTGGTGAGGACCAGGGCGCTGGCGTCGGCGCCGAGGTGCGGGTAGTCGCCGAAGCAGGGGCCGTGGCCGGTGCCGTCGGGGTTGAGGCTGCACCCGTGGTCGGGCGTGCCCTGGGTGCCGTCGTCCTGGGTGGGCAGCCGGTAGATGGTCCAGGTGCCGAGCGGGCTCGGGCCGTCGCTCACCGCGAGGTCGAGGTGGTTGGGGCCGAGGATGGCGCCGGTCACCGGGTCGATCTCCAGCGTGGCGGCCAGGTGGAAGAAGCGCCCGGTGCCGGGGTCGAAGAGGCAGGAGGGGTCGAAGACGTCCGGGCCGAAGAGGTGGCGGACGCGGTCGATGGCGGCCGGGTAGCCGTAGAAGGTGTTGAGGTCGACGGGGCCGCTCAGCGGGGCGCCCGTCGCGTCGAAGACGCGCAGCGCCGAGTTGACCGTCTCGAGCACGAAGCCGTTGCCGACGCAGAGCCCCTGGTCCGGCGGCTCGAGGGAGAACTGGTTGCCGCGGTTGGCGAGCCGGGTGTCCCGGTGGTCGAGGCCGTCGAAGCTGACCTGCACCTCGCTGGCGGGGCCGGTGCGCGCGGCGGCGGCCAGATCGCCCACGCCCCCGAGCCCGTCGGCCCAGGACCGGTTGACGAGGCCGCGGTGGCGGGCGGCGCCGCCCGCGCCGACGGCGTCGCCCGCGTCGAGGTCGGGGCCGAGCTCCGGGAGCTGGATCGCGTCGAGGCCCGGCGGCAACGCGCCGAGCGAGGTGGTCCCGGCGCTGGCGAGGCGCTGGACGGTGACCGCGGGGGTGGCCGCGAGCGGCCAGGTGAGGGTGAGGACGGCGGCGAGCGCCGGGCGAAGCGGTGGCAGGGAACGCATGGCTCTCCTCGGGCGAGGGACTCGCGCCGCCGCTCTCGTCGCCAGACGGCGGCTCCTTCCCTCGCGGAGCGCGGTCGCGGACCGTTTCGCCGGATGGAGCATGCGCGGCGCGGCCCGCCGCGCAACGGCCGGCCCCGCTTGTTCTCGCTCCCTGTTGGGATGCGACTGTCGGGCGATGCTCGGCCAGGACCGGCCAGCGACCGCTTGCGACCTCGGGGGGGCGGAGCGCTCGCCGCGGCGCGCCAGCGGCGCCGCTCACGGTGCGTTGACCCTCCCCCGCCGGCGTGGTTCTTTCCGTGGTCCATGCACGCCCTCGTCACCGGCGCCGGCGGCTTCCTCGGGCAGGCCGTGGTCCGCGCCCTCTCGGCGCGCGGCGCCCGCGTGCGCGCCCTGGTGCGCCGCCCCGAGCCGGCCCTGGCGCTCCCGGGGGTCGAGCCGATGGTCGGCGACGCCACCGACCCGGCCGCGCTGGCGGCGGCGGTGCGCGGCGTGGCGGTCGTCTTCCACCTGGCCGGCGTCCGGCGCGCCGCCGAGCGGGACGAGTTCTTCCGGGTCAACGTCGGCTCGACGCGCCTGCTGCTCGACGCCTGCGTCGAGCGCGGGCCCGGCCTGCACCGCTTCGTCCTCGCCGGCTCGCGCGCCGCCGCCGCGCCGTCGGCCACCGGCGTGGTCGAGTCGGACCCGCTCCAGCCGGCCGAGTGGTACGGCGAGTCGAAGGCCGAGGCGGAGCGGGTCGCCTTCCAGTACCGCGACCGGCTGAAGATCGCCGTGGCCCGGCCGCCGCGCATCATGGGGCCGGGCGACCGCGAGAACCTGCTCTTCTTCACCGTCGCCAGGAAGGGCTGGGCGCTCCGCTTCGGCGGCGACCGGCCGCTCTCCTGGATCGACGTCGACGACTGCGCCCGGGGGCTGCTCCTCCTCGCCGAGCGGCCCGAGGCGGTGGGCGAGGCCTTCTTCCTCGCCAGCGACGAGCTGACCAGCGTGGAGGGGCTCATGCTGGCGGCCGCGGCGGCGCTCGGCGTCACGCCGCGGCGGGTCGACGTGCCGGGGCCGGTCCTCTCGGCGGCGGCGGCGCTCGCCGACCTCTGGACGCGCCGCACCGGCCGGAAGCTGCCGCTCAACCGCAAGCTGGCCCGCCAGCTCCTCGCGCCGGGCTGGGTGTGCGACGCCTCGAAGGCGAAGCACCGGCTCGGCTTCGAGGCGCCGACGCCGCTCGCCGACTCGATCGGGCGCGCCGCCCGCTGGTACGTCGAGCAGGGGTGGCTGTCGTGACGGACCGCGCCGCCTTCTTCGACGTGGACGGGACGCTGGTGCGGACCAACATCGTCCACGCCTTCGCCTACTACGCCGCCAACCAGGGCTCGGTGCTGGGGACGGCCTGGCAGACGGCGCGCACCGTGCTCTCCCTCCCGGCGCTCTGGGCCACCGACCAGGTGAACCGGAAGGCCTTCAACGAGCTCTTCTACCGGTTCTACGAGGGGCAGAGCGAGGACCGGCTGGTGACGCTCGCCGACGAGCTCTTCGAGGAGGTGCTGCGGCCGGCCGTCTACCCCGGCACCCCGGCGCTGCTCGAGCAGGCGCGGCGGACCGGGTGCCGGGTGGTGCTCTGCACCGGGGCCCTCGACTTCACGGTGCGCCGCCTGGCCGAGCACCTCGGCGCCGACGATCTCCTGGCCAACCGGATGCGCTTCGTCGACGGCCGCGCCACCGGCCGGGTGGTGCCGCCCATCATCGAGGGGGCGCACAAGGCGCTGGCCCTGCGCGACTACTGCCAGCGCGAGGGGCTCCGGCTCGACCGGAGCTTCGCCTACTCCGACTCCATCTCCGACTACCCGATGCTGGCGGTGGTGGGCCACCCGACCGCGGTCAACCCGGACGCGCGGCTGCGCCGCGTGGCGCGCGCCTACGAGTGGCCCATCATCCAGACGACGGAAGGGACGACATGAAGGAACCGAGCCGGCTCGACCGCTTCTACGAGGCGACCGACCAGGTGGTCACCATCGAGCGGGACTCGCCGCCGCGCGTGATCTTCTCGGGCGAGGACCTGCTGCTCGAGGACCTGCCGGTCGGCACCAAGGTGGTCTACCCGAGGCCGCCCATGGCCGGGCTGCCCAACGTGAAGGCCGCCATCCGCCAGGCCATCAACCGGCCCGAGGGGTGCGAGCCGCTCCACGCCAAGCTGCGGCCGGGGATGAGGGTCACCATCGCCCTCGACGACATCTCGCTGCCGCTGCCGCCCATGCGGACGCCCGACGTGCGCCAGCAGGTGCTCGAGGTGCTCCTGCCGCTCCTCGCCGACTCGGGCGTGGACGACGTGCACCTCGTGGTGGCCGTCTGCCTGCACCGCCACATGACGCCGGCCGAGATGAAGCGGATGGTCGGGCCGGCCATCTTCGACGCCTTCTACCCGGACCGGTACTACAACCACGACGCCGAGGACCCGGACGGCATCGTGAAGCTCGGCGAGACGCGCCACGGCGAGCCGGTGCTCGTCAACCGGCGGGCCGCCGAGTCGGACCTCCTCATCTACGTCAACCTGAACCTCGTCCCCATGGACGGCGGCCACAAGTCGGTCGGCACCGGGCTCACCAGCTACCTCGGGGTCAAGGCGCACCACACGCCGCACCACATCCGCAAGAGCCACTCCTACATGGACCCGGAGCGCTCCGAGCTGCACCGCTCGGTCGACCGGATCGGCCGGGTCATCGACGAGTCGCTCGACGTCTTCCACATCGAGACCACCATCAACAACCGGATGTTCGACGGCCCGCTCGGCTTCCTCATGAAGCGCGAGGAGCAGTGGGGCGAGCTCGACCGGCTCAAGCTGGCCGGCCTGCGCGCCACGCTGGAGCGGCTGCCGGCCGCGGCCAAGCGGAAGATCTTCCAGGCGGTGCCAGCGGCCTACGAGGTGATCGCGGTCCACGCCGGCCGCACCGAGCCGACCCACGCCCGCATCCTGGAGACGAGCTGGCGCCAGTACGCCGTCGACGTCGACTTCCAGGCCGACGTGCTGATCTACGGCATCCCCTTCGTCTCGCCCTACAACGTCAACTCCATCCTGAACCCGCTGCTGGTGCAGGTGATGGCCTGCGGCTACCTCTTCAACTTCTACCGGGGCAAGCCGCTGGTGAAGCCGGGCGGGACGCTCATCCTCACCCACCCCTGCTCCGACGCCTTCGACCCGGTGCACCACCCGAGCTACATCGAGTTCTTCCACCGGCTCCTGCCCGAGACGCGCGACGCCCGCGTGCTCGAGGAGAAGTACGAGCGCGAGTTCGCCGAGAACCCGACCTACGTGCACCTCTACCGGACCGGCCACGCGTACCACGGGGCCCACCCCTTCTTCATGTGGTACTGGGGCGAGAACGGCCGGCAGCACGTCGGCAAGATCATCGCGGTGGGCGCCGACAACGGCCACGTCCCGCGGCTGCTCGGCTGGGACTCGGCCGGCACGCTGGCCGAGGCGATCGACCAGGCCCGCTCGGTCCACGGCCGCGGCGCCCAGATCGCCATGCTCCACGCGCCCCCCATCGTCATGACGCAGAACCTGGGATGACGGGCCACCCGCACCGCCCGGGCGCCGCGCCCCACGCCCCGCCGCCGCTCGACGTCGGCGCGACGCTGCGCGGCCGCACGCTGCTCGTCACCGGCGCCACCGGGTTCCTCGGCAAGGTGGCGCTCTCGCTCCTCCTCGACCGCTACCCGGAGGTGGGGAAGGTCTTCGTGCTGGTGCGCCCCGGCACCGGCGGCACCGCCGAGGCGCGCTTCTTCGGCAAGGTGGCGGCCGGCCGCCCCTTCGACCCCCTGCGGGCGCGGCTCGGCGACCGCTTCGACGCCTTCCTGCGCGAGAAGTGCGTGCCGCTGGCCGGCGACGTGACGGCGCCGCTCCTCGGCCTCTCGGAGGCCGACCTGTCGCGGCTCGCCGGGCTCGACGCCGTCGTCAACTCGGCGGGGCTCGTCGACTTCAACCCCTCGCTCGAGCTGGCGCTCGCGGTCAACGTGGAGGGGGTGCGCCACGCGGTCGACCTCTGCCGGCGGCTTGGCGCGGCGCTGCTCCACGTCTCCACCTGCTTCGTGGCCGGGGCGCGCGACGGCGTCGTCCACGAAGACGAGCCGATCCTGGGCGCCTTCCCGCGCCGGCCCGGCGTCATGGGGCGCCCCAAGCAGCCGGAGCTCGACGCCACCTTCGCGGTCGAGGCCGAGGTGGCCGACTGCGCCGCCCGCGCCGCCGAGGTCCGGGCGGCCGCCGACGACCGGGTGCAGGCCTCGCGCTTCCACGAGCGGGCGCTGGAGCGGCTCCGCGCCGAGGGGCGCGCCGGCGACGAGAAGGCGCTGCGGCTCGCCACCGGGCGGGAGCGGCGGCTCTGGATCTCGCAGCGGCTCGTCGAGCTCGGCATGGAGCGGGCGCGCCACTGGGGCTGGCCCAACACCTACACGTACACCAAGGCCATGGGCGAGCAGGTGCTGGCCGCCGCGGACCTGCCGCACGCCATCTGTCGGCCGGCCATCGTCGAGAGCGCGCTCCGCTACCCGTTCCCGGGCTGGAACGAGGGGTTCACCACCAGCGCGCCGCTCGCCTTCCTGGGCCTCAAGGGCCACCGCGCCTTCCCGGCCGCCGAGCGGGCCATCCTCGACGTGGTGCCGGTGGACCTGGTGGCCGCGGCCATCGTGGCCGCCACCGCCGAGCTGCTGGAGCGGCGCGGCGCCGGCCGGCGCGACGGGCGCGTCTACCACCTGGCCTCCGGCGACGTGAACCCGCTGCGCGTGCGCCGCTCGGTGGAGCTGACCGCGCTCTACCGGCGCCGCTTCTACCGCGAGCGCGAGGAGGGGAGCCACGCGGTCAACCAGCTGCTGGCCCGCTTCGAGCCCTACCCGGTGAGCCGGCGCCACTACGAGACCTTCAGCGCGCCGGCCTGGGCCGCCCTGGCCCGGCTCGCCTCGAAGGCCCTGCGCGAGGAGACCCCGCGCTGGGGCGCGCCGCGCCTCTCGGCGCTGGCGGGCGGCCTCGCCGATCAGCTCGACGAGTGGGAGCGGCAGCTCGCGCAGACCGCGGCGCTCTGGGAGCTCTACCTGCCGTTCGTCTGGGAGAACGAGTACGTCTTCCGCTGCGCCGCCATCCGCGCGCTGCGCGAGCGGCTCACGCCCGCCGACCGGGCGCGGCTCCCCTGGGATCCCGAGGCGCTCGACTGGCGCCGCTACTGGCTCGACGTCCACATGAAGGGGATGGAGGCGTGGGTCTTCCCCGGCCTGGAGGAGGCGTCGCGCAAGAAGGTGCACGCCCCGCGCACGCACCGCGACCTCGTCGAGCTGCTCGAGGCGGCGGCCGAGCTCCACCCGCGCCGCACCGCCCTCAGGCTCGCCGGCCAGCGCAAGGAGGCCTTCACCTACCGCGAGCTGCGCGACCTCGCCCGGCGCACCGCCCGCTTCCTCGCCGCCGCCGGCCTCGCCCCGGGCGAGCGGGTGCTGCTCGCCGCCGAGAACCGGCCGGAGTGGGCCGTGGCCTTCTTCGGCGTCGTCCTCGCGGGCGGCGTGGCGGTGCCGGTCGACCCCGAGCGCTCCGAGCCGGAGTTCCTCGCCCTGTGGCAGGCGGCCGGCGCGCGGCTGGCGCTCCTCTCCGAGCGCACCGCGGCCCGGCTCCCCGGCCTCGCCGCCGCGGCCGCCGCGCGCGTCCCGGGCGCCCGCACCCTCCTGCTCGACGAGCCGCTC